>JAICUS010000850.1 GCA_025935735.1 Solirubrobacteraceae bacterium
ACCTTCTTCCGCTGCACGCGGCGGTGCGGGCGGCGCTGCCCGGCGTGCACGCCGGCGCGCATGTGTACCACTTGTATCCCACGGGCGCCTCGCTGTACTACACGGTGCTCGCGGCGCAGGACCGCGCCGACCCGGCGGGCCAGTGGCGCGCCCTGAAGGCGACGGTGACCGAGGCGATCCTGGCCGCCGGCGGGACGCTGACCCACCACCACGCGATCGGCCGCGACCACGCGCGGTGGCTGGAGCGCGAGGTCGGCGCGACGGGCATCGCCCTGCTGCGGGCGCTCAAGCGGGAGTGCGACCCCGCCGGGATCATGAACCCCGGCAAGCTGCTGCCGTCAGCCGCTTGAGGCGGAGCGCGGCAGGTCGCCGCTCAGCACGACCGTCCCCGGCTTGCGGGCGCCCTTGGCGTCGCGCGTGACGAGCACGTTGTCGTAGGTCGCGAACCACGTGGGGAAGCGGTCGACGTCGGCGTTGCCCGGGCCAGCCGCGGTCAGCTTGCCGTCCTGGCCAACCGGGTCCTTGACGTCGCCGAGCAGCTGCGCCTGCCCGCCCTGCTTACGGAACCAGATCGAGTAGCGCTCGCCGCCGCGGTTGGGCTCGAGGCCCTGCGCCACCAGCAGGAACCGCACCGAGTCGTCCTTGGCCTTGAAGAGCTGCATCACGCCCACGGCCTGCGACCCGGCCGGCCCGCGCAGCACGATGTCGTTGCCCGTCAGCGTCGGCGTGGCCGTCGGCGCCACGGATGCCGCCGGTGGGGGCGAGGCGGTGTTGTCGTCGCCGCCGCGGGTGAGCACGAACGCGATCACGCCGCCGACCACCAGCACGGCCACCGCGATCAGGATCGCGCCGCCGAGCCGCGAAGAACGCCCGGGCAGCGCCTCGGCCTCAGCCGGCGGGGCTGCGCCGGAGGTCGCCGGTCGACTATGCCGGGGGGGCGTGCGCGGGCGGCCGAGCGCGGCCTCGATCGCGGCCGTGTCATCCGGCGCAGGTCGATCGCGCGGCGTCGGCGGACGGGCGTCGCCGCCGGTCGCGCGCCCGTCGTCGCGCAGCGGCCGGCGGCGGCCCGTGCCGGGCTCGCGGGGCGGCGGGAGCTCGGCGTCGAGGTCCGGGACGTCGCCGGAGAGCTCACGCAGCGGCGGCGCGACCTGCTCGGCCCAGCGGCGGACCGCCGGGTCGGCGGCGGCGAGCGCCTGGGTGCGGGCGGCGTGGGCGGGCGCCTGCTGGCCGAGCAGCCAGTCGGCGATCTCGCCGGCGCGCGGCGGCGGCGGCAGGTCGGGCGCCAGGGCCTCCAGGCCCGCCCGGGCCCGGGCGCGCACCGTCTCCTCCGGCAGCCCCAGCAGGTCGGCCAGCTCGCCGTAGGACAGCCCGCGGCGCAGGACCAGCTCGACGGCGGCGCGCTGGTCGGGCGCCAGGCTCTGCAGCTGCGCGCTCGGAGGGGCCATCGTGCGGCCCAAGCGTAGACGAGGGCTATCGTGCCCGCGCCGATGGGCGCCCTGTTCGACCTGGAGATCACCGAGCGGTCCGACGGCGAGGTGCGGGCGCGCGTGCCGGTGACGGACGCGCTCAAGCAGCCGCTCGGGCTCGTCCACGGCGGCGTGTTCGCCTCGATCGCCGACGCGCTCGCCGTCGGGGCCACAGAAGATGCCGCGCGCGCGCTCTCCAACCAGGCGAGCTTCCTGCGCCCGGTCACCGGCGGCGCCATCCACGCAACCGCCCGCCGCCGCCACAAGGGTCGCACGACCGCGGTCTGGGAGGTCGACATCGCCGACGACCGCGGCCGCCTGTGCGCGCTCGTGCGGGTGACGGTCGCCGTGGGCGGCTAGGCGT
>JAICUS010000328.1 GCA_025935735.1 Solirubrobacteraceae bacterium
CGGCTCGGGCAGGAAGAACGACCCGTTGACCAGATGGCCCGGGTGCGCCGTGTCCGGGTCGGAGACCGTCAGCAGCGCGTCGCCCGCGGTGGAGGTCACCGTCGCGGAGGTCTGCGCGTCGTAGGTGCGATCGACGCCCGGGGTGAACGCGCCGAAGCTCGCCGGCGCGCCCAGCGTCAGCGACAGCGTCGCCGGCACCGTGCCGCCGACCGTGCCGGTCTGCGACGTCGAGCCGAGCGCCAGCGCCGCGTCCGAATCGCCCACGAAGATCGCGCGCGAGCCGGCGTTGGTCACCCACTGGTTCTGCGCGGTGCTCCAGTACTGGAACGACCGCGGCGCGAGGTTGATCACCTCGTGCTTGGTCTCACCCGGGGCGAGCGTCACGCGGTCGAAGCCGCGCAGCGAGCGCACCGCCTGCTGGACGCCCGGGACGTCCGGCCCCGGCCCGACGTAGACCTGGGCGACGTCCGAGCCGGCCACCGCGCCGGTGTTCTGGATGTCGAAGCCCACGTCCACCGACCCGTCCGAGCGCGGCGTGACCGACTCATCGGAGTACTTGAACGTGGTGTACGACAGGCCGTGGCCGAAGCCGAACAGCGGCGTCACGCCGTGCTTGTCGTACCAGCGATAGCCCTGGAAGATCCCGTTGCCCAGCGTCGCGTCCATGTCGGTGATCGTCCGGTAGCTGTGCGGCGGCTGGACGACGCCCGGATACAGGTCGCACCCGGCCAGCGTCGCCGGCACGCAGTTCGGGTCATAGGTCGGGAAGTGCGTCGCGTCGGCCGGGAACGTCACCGGCAGGTGCCCGCCGGGGTTGGCGTTGCCCAGCAGCACGTCCGCGGTCGCCGGGGCGCCCATCTGGCCCGGATACCACATCTCGAGGATCGACTTGACCTGCCCCGCCCACGGCATGAGCACCGGGTCGCCGGTGTTCAGCACGACCACCGTGTTCGGCTGCGCGGCGGCCACGGCGCCGATCAGGGCGTCCTGGTAGCCGGGCAGGGTGATGCCCGCCTGCTGGTCGGAGATGCCGCGGTCGCGCCCCTCCGAGCCCTCGTCGTAGGCGAAGATCACGGCCTTGTTGGCCGCCGCGGCCGCGCTGGCGGCCGAGGCGATCGACGCCGCCTGGGCGTCCGGCGGCAGCCAGCGCAGCTGGATCTGGGCCGGGCTGCTCGCCCCCGCGACCAGGCGCAGGTCGAGGTGGATCGTCTGGCCCGGGCTCAGGGTGAGCGTCGAGCCGGCCAGCTGGAGGTCCTCGTGCGCCGGGTCGTGCGAGCGGTTGGACTCGCCCAGGCCGGCGAACGACGACGTCGGCGCGGCCGGATAGGCGCCGATGTTCACGCGCCGCTGGCTGTTGGCCAGCCCGTCCACGAACAGCTGGGACGACGACTGGCCGGCCACGAACACGTTCAGCGTCCAGCTCGTGCCGCCCGGGTTGCTCGGCGCGGTCAGCGTGCCCGACCAGCGCCAGCCGGTGTTGGCCGGCAGCGCGTTGGCGCCCGTGTAGTCGACCGTGGAGTCCAGCCTGTCGGCCGCGCCGCCGGCGGCGGGCACCGGCTGGGAGCCGGAGGCCACCGAGTCGGTGGTGATCTGCTGGCGCAGCAGGCCGTGCTGGCCGGCGAACTGCGCGTCGCCCGCGTTGAGCGTCCAGTTCGGGTAGTTCTCGGCCGGATCCGGCGCGGTCAGCACCGACGACGGAGTGACCGTGCCGTCGAGATCGTAGCCCGGCACGTAGCTGAGCTTCGCCCCGGCCGGGGCCTTGGCGCTCAGCGCGTCGAACGGGCCCTGGACCGTGTCGTAGGGCGTGACGTGCGCCGAGCCGCCGCCGCCGATGTACGGCGCGATGGCGGTCGGGCCCATCACGACGGTGCCGTTGCCGGACAGGTCGCTCCCGGTCAGCGGCAGCGCCTGCCCGTCGTTCTTGAGCAGGGTCGCGCTCTTGGAGGCGATCGACTGCGCGGCGGCGAACGACTGCGCCTTGAGCGAGTCGAGGTCCGGCCGCGCCGGCACGTACGGCGTCCCGTCGGTGTGATGGGTGCCGAACGACGTGCCCTCGAGCAGGTCGATCTTGTTCATCTCCCACAGGATCCGGAACACCGCGCCGTCCAGCGCGGCCTTCCACTCGGCGCCGGTGTGCGCCGGCTCGGCCGGGAAGTCGGCCGTCGCGTCCACCGCCGGCGTGCCGTTCGCCACCGCGTCGGGCAGGCTGCGGAAGTTCTGCGTGCTCGCCGGGTTGGCCGTGTTGGGCTGCTCCATGTCGAGCCCGTGCAGCAGGTCGGCCATGTGGTGCACCGCGCCCCAGTCGGACGTGACGAACCCGGTGAAGCCGAGCTGGCCCTTGAGGATGTCCTGCAGCGTGTGGCTGTTGGCGCAGCCGTAGACGTCGTTGATGCGGTTGTAGGAGCACATCACGGCCCCGGCGCCCGCGTCGATCCCGGCCTCGAACGCCTGCAGCTCGGTCTCGTGCAGCGTCTGCTCGTCGATCGTGACGCTGGTCGAGGTCCGGTTGTTCTCGAAGTCGTTCTCGATGTAGTGCTTGATCATCGCGATCATGCCCTCGCCCTGGACGCCCTGGACCTCCGGAGCGACGAGCTGGCCCTCGAGGAACGGGTCCTCGCCCAGCGTCTCGAAGTTGCGCCCGCCGGTGATGTCGTTGACCTGGTTGATCATCGGCGCGAGCCAGACGTCCTGGTCGGTCGCCCGGCCGGCGTCGCCCACCGTCTTGCCGTAGAGGCGGGCGGCGTCGCGGTCGAAGGAGGCCGCGAGCCCGACCGGCGCCGGCATCGCCGTCTCCACGTGCGCGAGGCGGATGCCCGCGGGGCCGTCGGTGAGGCGCAGCGGCGGGATGCCCAGCCGGGCGACGCCGGGGACCCAGCCGGCCTCGCCGACGCAGTTGAGCTGCGTGTTCGGGTCGCAGGTCCCGCGCGGCGGCGGCGTGTCGCCGGGCGGCGGGTCGCCCTCGCCGTGGACCATCGCGACCTCCTCGGGGACCGTCATCTGCGAGATGAGGTCGAGGATGTTCTGCGTGGTCAGCGTCCCCGACCCGTAGGCCGGAGGCGTGACGTCGGCGGTCGCCGTGGCGGCGCCGGAAGCCAGCAGCAGCGTGCCCGCGGCGAGCGCCGCCGCGGACCAGGACCGTCTCATGGAGTCAGACCCCCTCCTCATTGGACCCTCGGACGGGGCGGAACACTGCCCCTCGTGAGCGCTTCTGTCAAGAGTGGGTCATAAATGCACGCCTGATGTTCTCATTTGTGCGCAACGTCAGAACTCGATCACGCTGCGGATGCCGTCCTGGGCCTCCATCAGCTCGAAGCCGCGGTTGACCTCGTCGAGCGTGATCCGGTGCGAGATGAACGGGTCGACGTCGATGTCGCCGTCCATGTAGCGCTGGACCAGCTGCGGCACCTGGTCGCGGCCCTTGACGCCGCCGAAGGAGCTGCCGCAGACCCGCCGGCCGGTGATCAGGTAGCGCGGGACGACGTCCAGCGTCTCCCCCTTGCCGGCCACGCCGGCCACGGTGCACAGGCCCCAGCCCATCCGGGCCGACTCGACGGCCTGGCGCATCACCTTGACGTTGCCGGTGGCCTCGAAGGTGTAGTCGGCGCCGAAGCCGCGCGTCTCGTCGAGCACGCGCTGGACGGTGTCCTCGCCGGCCGTCCAGGTCTCCGTCGCGCCCTGTCCCGCCGCCAGCTCGAGCCGGTCGATGGACAGGTCCACGCAGATGATCCGCTCGGCGCCCTGCAGCCGGCAGCCGGCCACGGCGCCCAGGCCGACCATGCCGGCGCCGAACACGACGCAGGTGGAGCCGGCCTCGACCTTGGCGGTGAACATCGCGGCACCGAGGCCGGTGGAGAGCCCGCAGGCGAACAGGCACGCGCGGTCGAGCGGGGCGTCCTCGGGGACCTTGGCGAGCGCGATCTCGGGCATCACCGTGTACTCCGCGAACGTGCTCGTGCCCATGAAGTGGCGGATCGGCTCACCGTCGGGACTCTGCAGCCGCGTCGTGCCGTCCGGGAGAAAGCCCTTGTTCTGCTGCTCGCGGATGGCCAGGCAGAGGTTCGTCCGCGGGCTGCGGCAGTGCTCGCACTCGCGGCACTGGGGCGAGAAGAGCGTGACGACGCGGTCGCCGGGCCTGACGTCCTTGACGCCCTCGCCCACGGCCTCCACGACCCCGGCGCCCTCGTGGCCGAGCACGGCGGGGGCGTAGCCGGACGGGTCGGCGCCGGACGCGGTGTACAAGTCGGTGTGGCAGACGCCGCAGGCCACGAGCCGCACGAGCACCTCGCCGGCCCTGGGGTCCGTCAGCTCGACCTCCTGCACGCTCAGCGGCGCGCCGAACTCCTCCAGCACCGCGGCCCGCATCCTCATCCCGCGTCTCCTCTCGTCGTGTGGAGCGCGACACTACCGGCATGTGGGTGCTGTTCGACCTCAACGGGACGCTCGTCGATCCGTCCGGGCTGGCCGAGCCGCTGGGGGTGGACGCGGGGTTCGTCAGCGCCGCGTTCGACGAGGCCAACGCGGCCGGGATGGTGGTCACGCTGAGCGGTGTGCGGGCGCAGTTCAAGGCGCTGCTGGAGTCGGCGCTGCGGCGCCGGCTGGCCGCGGCGGGCGGGTCGGACGCGGGGCTGCCGGAGGCCCTCGAGCGGCTGTCCTCCATGCCGGCCTACCCGGACGCGCGCGCCGCCCTGGAGCGCCTGCGCGACGCCGGGCTGGAGCTCGGGGTGCTGACCCAGTCCTCCGCGGCGGCGGCCGAAGCGGTCCTGCGCGGATCGGGACTGCGCGAGCTCGTCGCGTTCGCCGCCTCCGCGCCCGAGGGCGCCGGCGCCTACAAGCCGGACCCGCGGGCCTACCGCCACGGGCTCGCCCGGGCCGGAGCGGACACGGCCTGGTTCGTGGCCGGACACTGGTGGGACGTCGCGGGCGCCACGGCTGCCGGCCTGCGCGGCGCCTGGGTGGCCCGCACCGACGTCGCCTACCCGTCCGCCCTGCCCCAGCCGGAGGCCAAGGGCGCCGATCTCGCGGCGGTCGCCGAGGCGATCCTGACCCGAACGGCCGCCTGAACGGCCCTTGCCCGCGCGCGCCGGCCGCGGATACGGTCGCGCGATGCGCCGCCTCCTCCCCCTGCTCGCGAGCCTCCTCGCCCTCGCACTCGCCCCCGCCGCCGCCCAGGCCTTCACGTTCTACGACTGGGACGTCACGGCATCGGCCGCGGCCCAGCCGACGTCGATCGCCCTGAGCGGCACGACCCTCTACTTCACACTCAACGGCACGGACGGCATCGGCCGCATCGCGAACTCCGGCGTCACGCTGGACACGCTGCCCGGCGTCGACCCGGCGGCCCGGCCGCAGCAGCTCACGCTCGGTCCGGACGGCGCGACCATGTGGTTCGCCGACCCGGCCCTGGATGCGATCGGCAGGGTCGACCCGGTCAACGGCGTGACCGAGCCCGTGACCCTGGCCTCCGATCCGTGGGACCTCGCGGTCGGCCACGACAACCGGATGTGGGTCATCGAGAAGGGCGGCAACGGCGGGCTCGTCTGCTTCGACCCGGCGCAGGCGAACCCGACCCCCTCCCCGGCGTATCCGCTCGGCTACACGGGCTCGCCGATCGCCGTCGCCACGGCGTCGGACGGCGCGATCTGGTGGGCGGACACGGCCAACAACATGATCGGCCGGGCGGTGCCCAGCGCCACGCCCTGCGCCGCGCCCCTAGTCCAGCACTACCCGTTCATCGCGCCGACCGAGATCGCCGCGGGCGACAACGGCGACATGTACGTGGCCAGCGCCACGGACCTGAGGCGCGTGCACGCCAGCGGCGCCTCATTGACCACGACGCCGGTGGCCGACCTCGGCACGAGCCGCGCGACCGCGATGCACGGCGCCCCCGACGGCAGCGCGTGGTACGTGGACGCGACCCGCGGCCGCATCGGGCATGTCACGGGCAACCCGGACGACGGCAGCAAGGTCGCGGCCGAGTTCGCGCTGCCGCGGACGATGGCCGACAACCCGTCGGAGTTCACGCTGGACGGCGATGCGCTGTGGTTCACCGGCGCGGACGGGCCCATCGACCTGATCGGGCGCTTCTCCGAGGAGACCGGGCCACAGGGCATCCAGGGTCCGGTTGGGCCGGACGGCCAGGACGGCCAGGACGGGCAGGACGGGCAGGACGGGCAGGACGGGGCGCAGGGCATCCAAGGCCTCCAGGGAGTCCAGGGAGTCCAGGGCAACGCCGGGTCCCAGGGGGCGGCGGGGCTGCGCGGGGCGACCGGGCCGCAGGGGGCGCGCGGGGCGACCGGGCGGCGCGGCAAGCCCGGCGCGGTGCGGATCCCGAAGATCTCCTGCCGGCTGCGCGGTACCAGGGTCACCTGCCGCGTCGTCGTCGGCGGCAGCGGTGGCGGCACCGGCGGCGGCAGCGGCGGCGGGACGACCGTGGGCGGCGGCGAGTCGCGCCTGCGGCTCAGCCTCAACCGCGGCGGTCGCGTCTACGCGCACGCGACGCGGGTGGCCAAGGGCAGCGCGACGGTCCGGCTGCACCGGGTTCGCCGCGTGCGGGCCGGCCGCTACACGCTGGTGGTCACGCTCGGCCGCGCCGTGACCGTGCGGGTGCCGATGCGGATCGGCTGAGCCCGGGCGGCTCAGCCGCTGCGAACCTCATAGTCGAGCACGATGGCGCCGCCCGTGGCGTAGTTCGGGATGTCCGCCTGCGCCGCCTGGCCCTCGGGGGACGAACGCCCCGCGTTCATCGCCGCCGCATCGTCGAAGTCGGCCTCGAACACGCAGAAGTACGGCGACTCGCCCCCCGGGGCGGCAACGTCGAACCCGTAGCGGTAGCCGCGCAGCCCGGGCATCTTCGCCGCCAACCCGAGGTGCGTCTCCTCGTAGTAGGTGCGGAAGTGGTCCGGGTCGGTGGGCGGCGGATAGAGGACGAGAAGCC
>JAICUS010000796.1 GCA_025935735.1 Solirubrobacteraceae bacterium
GTGTATGAGTGCTTCTGCACGCGCGCCGAGATCCAGGAGGCGGCGTCGGCCGCCCACGGGCCGGTGGGCGCGTACCCCGGGACGTGCCTGTCGCTGACCGCCGACGAGCGGGCCGCGCGCCGCGCGGCGGGACGGGTGCCGGCGCTGCGGGTGCGGGCGGACGGCGCGGTCGTGACGTTCACCGATCGGCTGATGGGTGCCTGCTCGGGCGTCGTCGACGACTTCGTGGTGCGCCGCAACGACGGCGCGTTCGCCTACAACCTCGCCGTCGTGGTCGACGACGGCGCGCAGGGCATCGGCGAGGTCGTGCGCGGCGCCGACCTGCTCGACTCGACGCCGCGCCAGCTGTGGCTGTTCGGCGCGCTCGGCCTGGCCGCGCCCGGGTACGCCCACGTGCCGCTCGTGCTCGGGCCGGACGGGCGCCGGCTGGCCAAGCGCCACGGCGACGTGACGCTGCGCTCGGTGGCCGCGGCGGACGCCGTGGGCTGGATGGCGTCCTCGCTCGGGCTGCGCGGCGCGACGCCCGCGGAGATGCTGGACGGCTTCGACGTCTCCGCGCTTCCCCGCGAGCCGACCGTCTGGCAGCCCTAGCGGGTGCGCAGGTGGACCCGCTCGCCCTGCGGGCCCATCAGCGCGAGGACCTCGGCCGGGCCTTCGATCGCGCCGAGCCAGTGCGGCGTCCAGGTGGAGAACTCGGCCGCCTCGCCGGGCTCGAGCACCAGCTCGTCGTCGCCCAGCAGCAGCCGGACGCGGCCGCTGAGCACGTAGAGCCACTCGTGCCCCTCGTGGGCGCGCTGGTCGGGGGTCGTCCGGGTCGGCCGGAGCGTGAGGTGGAACGCGCGCGGCGCGCCCGGCGGGCTGCGGCGCGACAGCGCGGCCACCCGCAGGCCGCCGGCCTCGTGCACGCGCGGGCGCACCCGCGCGTCCTGTCGCGGCTCGGGCGCCAGCAGCGCGTCGACCGACGTGCCGAGCGCGGCGGCCAGCACGCCCAGGTGGTCGACGGTCAGCCGGCGCTTGCCGCTCTCGAGCCGGCTGAGCGTCGAGGGCGCCATGCCAGCCGCGGCGGCGACGTCGTCCAGGGTCCGCCCGGCGCCGAGGCGCAGCGCGCGCAGGCGCCGGCGGGCGAGGTCTTCGGCTCTTGCCATCTTGGCACGAGATCTTGCCAGATCCGTCGCGGCGCGCCAGCCTGGGCGACATGGACTTCGACACGGATGTGGCGATCATCGGGGGTGGAGCGGCGGGGCTGAGCGCGGCGCTCGTCCTGGGCCGGGCGCGCAGGCGGACCGTCGTGTTCGACGACGGCGCCCCGAGCAACGCCCCGGCGCACGCGATCGGCGGCCTGCTCGGGCAGGACGGGACGGCGCCGCTGGAGCTGCTCGCGGCCGGCCGGGCGCAGCTCGCCGCCCTGCCCAGCGTGGAGCTCCGCGGCGCTACGGCCGGCGCGGTCACGGTCGGGCCGGACAGCGTCGAGGTCGAGGGCGTGCGCGCCCGGGCGCTGCTGCTGGCGACGGGGATGCGCTACCGGCTGCCGGACCTCCCCGGCGTGGCGGACCTGTGGGGCGACACGGTGTTCCACTGCCCGTTCTGCCACGGCTGGGAGGTGCGCGACCAGCCGCTCGCGGTGCTCGCGGACGGATCGCACGGCCCGACCCTGGCGCGGCTGCTGCGGGGCTGGAGCGACGACGTCGTGCTGCTGTGCGGACCGGGCGGGGTCGCGCCGGAGGCCCGCGCGGCGCTCGCGGCGGCGGGCGTGCAGGTCGATGACCGCGAGGTGGTCGGGCTGCGCGCGGGTGACGGCCGGCTGGAGGCCGTGCGGTTCGCCGACGGCGACTCGCTGCCGCGCGGCGGCCTGCTGGTGCAGGCCGCGCTGGAGCCCCGCTCGCCGCTCGTCGAGGCGCTCGGGCTCGACCGCACCGAGGCGGGGACCGTGGCGGTCGACGGCTGGGGCAAGACGAGCGTCTCCCGCGTCTGGGCGGCCGGGGACGTCGCCGAGCCGGCGCCGAACGTCGCCGTGGCCATCGCCGGCGGCTCGCGGGCGGCGGCGGGGATCGTCCACGCGCTGCTCGTGGCGACCTGAGCCGCGGGGTTCTGCACGGCGGCTGTCGCGACTTGACCTCGTGGGCCTTCACGTACAGCATCCGTTGTGCGTGAGGGAGCTGCTCTATCTGGACCGCATCGAGCAGGCCGAGGCGCTGATGAAGCCCAAGCGCGTCGAGGTCCTGCGCCA
>JAICUS010000748.1 GCA_025935735.1 Solirubrobacteraceae bacterium
AGGACGTGATCGCCGGCCGGAACCTGCCGCCCGGGCCCGCGCTGGAGCGCCGGGAGGCGCTGGAGTTCGTGGCCGCCACCTGGCGGACGGCGACGCCGCTGAACGCCTGGCTGGCCGAGCACGTCGGCCCGACCGCTACCGAGCGGCGACGGGGTGGCGGTGCGTGATGTGGCGGCGCTTGAGCTCGCCGAGCACGTAGCGGCGCCACTTGACCGCGCGCTTGCGGCGCTGGCGGTGCAGCCGCCGCAGGTCGTGGCCGCTCGGCGCGGCGTCGGTGCTGGGCGCGTAGCCGAAGCGCTCCAGCTGCGCCCGGGTGGCGTGCTCGATCAGCGCGACCTGTCCCGGCTCCAGCCGGTCACGCCAGGCGTCGACCGGCCCCGTGGAGATCGGCTCGGACACCTTGGCGTGCCAGTCGTCCTGCAGCCCGCCGCTACGTGGGCGGGCCAGCATCTCGGCGACCGCGTCGCCGCCGCGCAGGCCGGCGAACGCGCAGATGCGCTCGAGCGTGGGCTGCGGCTCGTGGACCAGGTCCTCGTAGCGGACGTCGAGCAGCTGGTCGGGCCGCAGCGCGTCGGCGCAGCGGTCCACGCGGGCGACGGCGAACTCCCACGTGGCCACCGACGCGGCCAGCGCGGGCTGCTCCAGATGGCGATACCAGGGCGCGCGCATCTGGGAGTCGGTGGCGGCGCGCGGGTCGCGCACGACGTTGATGAACTGCGCGTGCGGGAACAGCGCGAACAGCGTGGAGATGTGGCCCGCGTAGCCCGGGCGCTTGTCGCCCCAGCGGGGCTTCCCCTTGGCGTCGGCGAAGAGCGCGAACACGGCGGCGAACACCGAGCCGAGCGTCGGCGGCGCCGCCGCCACCCGCTCGACCGCCT
Source organism: Solirubrobacteraceae bacterium (assembly GCA_025935735.1). Next base: position 879 of record JAICUS010000748.1, read on the forward strand.
CGTCGCGGCTGAACACGCCGGCCCGGATGCGCCGGCCGCCGCGGTCCGGCGTGTCGAAGATCCACTCGGCGAGCTTCCGGCGCCGGGCCGGGTCGCGCAGGTCGCCCAGCCGCCCGCGGTGCGCCCACAGGTGCAGCAGGAAGTCCGTCTCGGCCGGCATCGCGAGGTCCGGGTGGTTGTTGAGCAGGCTGCGCAGCAGCGTCGTCCCGGACCGCGGGCAGGCGCCGATGAACAGCGGCCGGTCCGTGCGCCCGGCGTGCAGCGAGGGCGCGCGCTCGCGCCACTCCGGCGGACGCGCCGCCCACGCGTCCACACGCTCGACCCACGCTTGGCTCACGGATCTCCAACCTAGCGCCCCGCGTGTGTACGCCGGCGAACCGCTCCGCGTAGGCTGCGCGCATGGAGCACGTGGACGTCCTGATCGTCGGCGCCGGGATCTCGGGGATCGACGCGGCGTGCCGGCTGCGGGAGCGCTGCCCGGGCAAGTCGTTCGCGATCGCCGAGGCGCGCGGCGAGATCGGCGGGACCTGGGACCTGTTCCGCTTCCCCGGCATCCGCTCGGACTCCGACATGTTCACGCTGAGCTTCCCGTTCCGGCCGTGGCGGGGCGCGCAGGCGATCGTCGGCGGCGCGGAGATCCGGGAGTACGTGCGCGACACCGCCCGGGCCTACGGCGTCGACCGGGCGATCCGCTTCCACCACCGCGTGCTGAGCGCCGAGTGGTCCTCCGAGGATGCTCGCTGGGTCGTCGAGCTCGAGCGCACGGACACCGGCGAGGCGGTCCGGTTGAGCTGCGGCTTCCTCTACGGCTGTACGGGCTATTACCGCTACGAGCGCGGCTACGCGCCCGAGTTCGCGGGCAGCGAGCGCTTCCGGGGCCGGATCGTCCACCCGCAGACCTGGGCCGACGACGTCGACTACGCGGGCAAGCGCGTGGTGGTGATCGGCAGCGGCGCGACCGCGGTCACGCTCATCCCGGCGCTGGCCGAGCGCGCCGCCCACGTGACCATGCTCCAGCGCTCGCCCAGCTACGTCATCTCGCTGCCCTCGGTCGACCCGCTGGCCCGGCTGGCCGACCGCGTGCTGCCGGAGGCCCTCGCCTACCGCGTCGTGCGGGCCAAGAACGCGCTGCTGGCCATCCTCATCTGGACGTTCAGCCGCCGCCGCCCGCAGGCCATGCGCCGGCTGATCCGCGCGCTCACCCGCCGCCGGCTGCCGCCCGGCTTCGACGTCGACACGCACTTCAACCCGCGCTACGACCCGTGGGACCAGCGCATGTGCATCATCCCGGACAACGACCTGTTCGCCGCGATCTCGTCCGGGCGCGTCTCCGTGGTCACCGACCGCGTCGAGACGTTCACCGAGACGGGCCTGCGGCTGGGCTCGGGCCTCGAGCTGGAGGCCGACCTCGTGGTCACCGCCACCGGGCTGGCGCTCGTCCCGCTCGGCGGCATCCGGCTGGCGGTCGACGGCCGCGACGTGGACCTGGCCGACACGTTCGCCTACCGCGGGATGCAGATCAGCGGGGTCCCGAACCTCGCGTTCGCGTTCGGCTACATCAACCAGTCGTGGACGCTCGGCGCCGACCTCACGAGCCTGCAGGTCTGCCGGCTGCTCAACCACATGGACCGCCACGGCTACACCGCGGTCACGCCGCGCCACCCCGGCCCG
>JAICUS010000508.1 GCA_025935735.1 Solirubrobacteraceae bacterium
CCGCGGACCGTCTGGATCAGCCGCGGCTCGCCCAGCTTGCGGCGCAGGTAGCCCACGTAGACCTCCAGCGAGTTGGAGCTCGGGCCGAAGTCGTAGCCCCAGACGCGCTCGAAGATCTGCCCGCGGGTGAGCACCTGGCGCGGGTGGCGCAGCAGCAGCTCGAGCAGCAGGAACTCCGTGCGGGTGAGCTCGATCGGCCGGCCGGCGCGCTCGACGGTGTGCCCGCCGGTGTCGAGCTTGAGGTCGGCGAAGCGCAGGGTCTCGGCCTGCGGGGTGCCGGTGCGGCGCAGGAGCGCTCTCAGCCGCGCGGTCAGCTCCTCCAGCGCGAACGGCTTGACCAGGTAGTCGTCGGCGCCGGCGTCCAGGCCCTTGACGCGGTCGGGCACGGCGTCGCGCGCGGTGAGCAGCAGGACCGGCGTGCGGTCGCCCGCGGCCCGCAGGCGGCGGCAGACCTCCAGGCCGTCGGGCGCGGGCATGAGCACGTCGAGGACCACGGCGTCGGGCGGGTCGTCGGCCAGCGCCTCGAGCGCGGCGCGGCCGTCGGGGGCGAGCCGGACCTTGTAGCCGTCGAGCCGCAGCGCCCGGTCGAGCGCGTCCCGCACCGACGGCTCGTCGTCCACCACCAGGATGCGCACGCGACGAATCGTCAGCGCCGAACCTGAGAACCGTGTAAGAGTCCGGCCATGATCGAGCCCTATCAGGCCATCGGCCTGGTCCCCACGATGTGGGGCATCCGCCGGCGCGAGGAGATCGCCAAGAACCTCGAGCACATCTCGCACCTGTTCAAGGCGGCGTTCTGGCTCGGCGGGCTCGACCAGCCCGTGCGGCTGGTGGCCATCCCCGAGGGCGCGCTGCAGGGCTTCACGGACGAGGTCATGGACCTCGACCACGAGACGTACGCGCGCGAGTGCGCGATCGACGTCCCCGGCCCGGAGACCGAGGCGATCGGCAAGCTCGCCTCACAGTGGGACGTGTTCGTGATGGCGCAGGCGAAGGCGCGCCATCCCGAGTTCCCGGGGCGGTTCTTCAACGTCGGCTTCATCATCGCGCCGTCCGGCGAGGTCGTGTTGAAGCACCACAAGGTCGTGCCGCTGCTGCCGGTCGAGCACTCGGTCACGCCGCACAACGTGTGGGACCGCTGGATCGAGCTCTACGGCTCGGGCCTGGACGCGTTCTATCCCGTCGCCGACACCGAGATCGGCCGCCTCGGGATCATGATGGCCAACGAGGGCTCCTATCCCGAGAACGCGCGCGGGCTGGCCATGAACGGCGCGGAGGTCGTCTACCGCGCCTCGTTCCCGCACCGGGCGTCGGACGCGTTCGAGGTGCAGACGCGGGCGCGGGCGCTGGACAACAACTTCTACGTGATCGCGCCGAACGTCGGGACCTACTACCTCACCGTGGACGAGGACACCCCGATCGACACGTTCGGCGGCGGCTCGATGATCGTCGACCACCAGGGCCGGGTGGTCGGGCGGCACGCCTACAGCGGCGTGTCCTCGTGGGTCGCCGGCACGGTGGACATCGAGGCGCTGCGGCGGTTCCGGGTGAACTCGAAGTGGGGCAACTGGATGAAGGACCTCACCACCGAGCAGTACCGGCTCATCTACGACGAGCCGGTCTATCCCAGGAACCTCTATCTCGACCGCGCGCCTTATACGCACGGCGAGTACTTCTCTTCCGTGCTGCGGCCGGCGATCGACCGGCTGGTCGAGCGCGGCGTCTACGCGCGGCCCGCGGGCTCAGAGCCAGGGGTCGAGCGGTAGCCGGCCGGGATAGCCGGTCTCCGCGGCGTGCCAGTGGCCGACCTCTGGCTCGTCGACCTGCCAGCACAGATAGACCTCGCGCCCGTCGCGCAGGGCGGGGAAGTCGATGAGGCCGGCCTCGAGGTCGCGGATCAGCAGGTCCATCTCCTCGAGCTGCTCGAACCCGAGCGTCGCGGCGACGGCGGCGTAGGCGCGGGCCTGGCCGGCATAGGCGCCGCCGACGACGTCGGCGAGCGTGGCGAAGCCACTGTCGAAGCCCTCTTCCTGCAGGGCGCGCTTGGCGTCCTGGAGGCGGCGGACAGTGGAGCGGACGATCGGAAGCATCTCGTTCGCCTGCTCGGCGGTGTAATGGCGCTGGTGCAACATCTTCGTGACCCGTGTGGTACCCGTTATCGGCCGCTGCATGCGGCCCCCGGTCAGGACTACGCAAAGGTCCAGGCCGCGGCTCGGCGGTCTACGGGTGCTGGCGCAGCGTGTACTCGTAGTCGCCGGCGGCGAGCACGGCGGGCTCCCCGTCGCGCGCGGCCAGCGTGATCGTGGTCGCCGGGTCGCGGGTGGCGAGCTCGGCCGTGGCGACGCTGCGCCGGCCGAACGCGCGGGCCAGCGCCTGAAGCGTCTGCGCGAGGTGCTCGATCGCGCCGAGCGGAGCCTGCAGGTCGCCGGTGCTCAGGTCCATCTCGATCGCGGACGCCGGCGCCGGCCGGATGTCGGGCAGCGGCCTCGGCGCACTCGGCGCGTCGGCGTCAGCGGGGATGGTCACGATTCTGTCGGAGTCGGTGATCTCGACGGCCTGCTCGTCGTCGCAGTCGATCATCAGCGGCGGCTGGTCATCGCCGCGGTCCACCAAGACCACCACGCGCACCGCGCCGGTCCGCTGCTGGTAGTCCCGCACGGTGGCCACGGCCTCCGCGTGGCGGGCGAGCGCCTCTGCGGCTGCGGCGTCCACGTTATTGCCCGGCCGCGGCCGCGGCGGCCGCCCGCGCCTCGACCTCGTGCGGGTTCTCCGCGTAGCCCTGCGCCACGTAGCTCCACCACATCCGCAGCCGGTGGTCCTGGTCCTGCCACACGTGACACAGCTCGTGGACGATCAGCTCGTGCGGCGTCTGGCCGATCGGCCGCTTGAGCAGGATCAGCGGCCCCATCTCATATCCATGGAAGCGCCGGAACCACGGCGCCCGGAACAACCACGGCACATGCAGGATTCGCACCCGCCCGATCCGCACCTTCCGCGGATAGAAGTCCAGCCCGTCGAGCACCGCCTTCGCCTGTTGCAGCGCCGCGAGCTCCTCGGGCGTGCGCCGCCGCCACCGGCGACGCGACTGCGCCGTCACGTCTTCTCGTCATCCAGCAGGTCGCGGAGGCGGTCGCCGGCGGCCTCGCCCAACAGCGGCGCGATGTAGGCGGCGTACGCCTCGCGGGCGAGCGTGGCGGCGTCCGCGGGTGCGATCGCGTTGCGCTCGGCGGCGTGGCGGGCGGCGGCGAGGAACACGCCGGCGCCGATCGGCGCGGTGTCCGCCAGCGGCAGCAGCCGCTCAGCCGCGGCGGCCGCTGTGGCGTCGCCCTGCGCCGCGGCGCGGATCGCGGACCGCAGCGCCTCGACCGGCGGCCCGCCGACCTCGACGACCGCGAAGCGCCGCAGCACGGACGCCTGCGGGAGCGGGCCGCTCCAGGTCGCCACGAGCCGCCAGTCCGCGGCCGGCGCCACCTCCTTGCCGCCCAGGGTCACCGGGAGGCCGCCGAGGAACGTCGACAGCGGCCCGAGCGTCCCGTCGGGGTCGACCCGGTCGAGCTCGTCGAGCACGAGCCAGCGCCCACGCCGGCCCGCGTCGGTCACCGTCGCCGCGGCGTCCGGGCCGGCCGTCACGACCGTCGCACCCTGCGCCCGCCCGCCCTGAGCGGCCGCCCGGGCGACCGCCAGCGCCAGCGTGGTCTTCCCGGCCCCAGGCGAACCCGTCAGCAGCAGGTGCCGCCCGGCCGCCAGCCCCGCGACCACGTTCGCATACACGCCCGCCGGCAACCGCAGCCCCGCCTCCTCGGCCGCCGCCCGCACCACGCGAGCATCCACGAACCCCCCACCACCGAGCTCGTCACGCACGCCCACCGGCACCGGCGGCGGCACCGAACCAACCACCTCGGCGGGCACCAGGTCCGCAGCCGGCGCCACCTCCGGCAACACCTCCGGGCCACCACCCACCTCACCGGGCGTGACATCGGCCGACACGGGTCCCGCCGCCACTTCCACGTCGGCACCCGCAACCTCAGCCGCCGGCAGCCCGCCATTCGCCACGTCGCCCGGCGCCACCACCGGCGCCTCTCCCGGAACACCCTCGGCCGCGGCCGACCCAGCCGACGCCTCCCCCGCCGGGTCCGCCGGCACCTCTTCAGAGGGCGCTCCCGCCAACGCCTCCGCATCAGCCGGCACCACGGACGCATCCGCGGGCATCTCCTCGGACGGCGGTCCCGCCGCCACCGCCGCGTCAGCCGGCAGAGCCTCTGGCGGCGCGCCTCCCGCAGCTCCCGCGTCCGGCGGCGGCCCAACCGGATGCGGCGCGCCTTCCGCCGCGGCCGGGCCGGCCGGCGGCGGGCCGCTCGACCCGGCGGCGGCCGGCGGCGCAACCGGAGGCGGCGCGCCGTTCGACCCAGCCGGCGGCGGGCCGCTCGGCGTGGCGGCGGGCGGCGGCCCAACCTCGGGCGGCGCGCCTTCCGCCGCTGCCGGGCC
>JAICUS010000251.1 GCA_025935735.1 Solirubrobacteraceae bacterium
CGGTGACGCCGTTGACCTAGGAGCGGGTGAGCGGCTCGGCCAGCAGGGCGTTCGGCTTCGCCAGCAGGTAGTCGACGTCGGCGCCGGGGGCCACGACCTCGACCGGGCCGTGCGGCCCCGGCGTGTCCGTGTCGCCGATCAGCCAGCCGCCCTGCCACGGGATGACGAACAGCACGCTCTTCTTGGTGCGGGCGAGCAGGCCGGTGTCGAGGTCGATGCGGTCGGCGGCCACGAAGACGTGCACGCCCTTGGAGGGCACGATCCGGTGCGCCGACGCGCCACCGGCCAGCTCGCGCACGGCGTCGGTCCACACGCCGGCCGCGCTCACGACGTGACGGGCGCGCAACGTCAGCGCCTCGCCGGACTCCTCGTCGACGGCCGCCGCCACGCGGTCTCGCATCCCCGTCACCCGCACGCGCGTGAGGACGTGCGCGCCGTGCGCCGCGGCGGTGCGGGCGACGGACACGACGACCCGCGCGTCGTCGGAGGAGGCGTCGTAGAACTGCACGCCGCCGGCGAAGCCGGGGCGCAGGCCGGGCGCCTCGCGGCGCAGGCCGCGGGCCGAGATGTGGCGGTGTCGCGGGACCGAGCGGGCGCCGCCGAGGCCGTCGTAGAGCGCGAGCCCGGCGCCGAGGTACGCGCGCTCCCAGCCGCGCCCGCGCAGCGGCCACAGGAACGGCACCGGCTCGACCAGGTGCGGCGCGAGCCGGGTCAGCATCAGCTCGCGCTCGCGCAGCGCCTCGCGCACGAGCGCGAAGTCGCCCATCTCCAGGTAGCGCAGCCCGCCGTGGAACAGCTTGCTCGACGCGCTCGACGTCCCCGCCGCCAGGTCGCGCGCCTCCACCAGAGCCACCGAGAGCCCGCGCGTGGCCGCGTCGAGCGCCACTCCGGCCCCGGTGATGCCGCCGCCGATCACCAGCAGGTCGAGCTCGCCGGACGCCGCGGCCTCCAGCCCACGCCGCCGATCCAACCTATAGGGGTCAGACCCCTTTAGCCCGTGCACGAGTTAAGGGGTCTGACCCCTTTAGGTTGGCGCTGTTGCTCCACTCGCTGTCGAACAGCGGCCGGAGCGCCGCGTAGACCGCGCGGTGGCGGCGGTGCAGCGCGTCGTAGGTCTCGCGCAGCAGCGGGTCGGGGGCGCAGCTGTGCTCGCGCGGGCCGGCCATCGCGCGGGCGGCGTCGGCTACGGAGGCGTGCAGCCCGGCGCCGGCGGCGGCGAGCATGGCCGCGCCGCGGGCCGTCGTCTCGACGTCGTCCGGGCGCGACACCGGCAGGCCGGTGACGTGCGCGCGCAGCTCGCACAGCAGCCGGCCCTTCGCGCCGCCGCCCACGCAGACGATCTCGCGCGGCGGATGGCCGGCGGCGGCGATCGCCTCGATGACGTCGCGCAGCGCCAGCGCGTTGCCCTCCAGCAGCGCCCGGGCCAGGTGGGAGCGGTGGTGGGCCGCGGTCAGGCCGAACCAGCCGCCGCGGGCGTGCGCGTTCCATTCCGGGGCCATCGCGCCGGCCAGCGCGGGCACCCAGGTGACGCCGTCGGCGCCCGGCGGCGCGCACTGGGCCAGCTCGTTGAGCAGCTCGTAGACGTCCAGGCCGCCGGCCGCCGCCCGGGCGCTCTCCGGCCCGCCCAGCTCGTCGCGGAACCAGCGATAGGCGCCGCCGGATAGCCAGCCGGGGTTCTCCAGCAGCCACGTGTCCGGGTCGGCGGACGGGTGCAGCTCGACCACGCCCGAGGGGTCGAAGGCGGGCGACGCCACCACGGCGCACACCGGCTCGGCCGTGCCCATCACGTCGCACACCGTGCCGGGCGAGACCACGCCCGCGCCCAGGGTCGCCGCCATCTCGTCGCCCGCGCCCAGCACGACCACCGCCGACGCCGGCAGCCCGGTCGCCTCGCGCAGCCACGGCGCCACCGGGCCGAGCACGGCGTGGGCCGGCAGCACCTCGGGCAGACGCGCCGCATCGACGCCCCAGGCGGCGCACGCCTCGGGAGACCACTCGCGCCGCCGCGGATCGAGCAACGCCGTCGAGGACGCGTTGGAGGGATCGACGGCGAGCCGTCCCGACGCCCGCCAGGCCACCCACGCGCCCGGCAGCGCGAACCAGGCCGCCGCGGCGTACGCGTCCGGCTCGTTCGCCCGCAGCCAGGCGATCTTCGCCGCCACGTGCCCGGGGTCGACGTTGCAGCCGGTCAGCGCGCGCAACCGCTCCGCCTCGCCGTCCACCGCCGCGCACTCCGCGCCCGCCCGCCGGTCGCTCCAGATCAGCGCCGGCCGCAGCGCGCGGCCCTCGCGGTCCGCCGCCACCAGCCCGTCGAGCTGGGACCCGAACGCCAGCGCCGCCACGGGCATCCCCCGCAGCGCCGACAGCGTCTCCACCAGCGCGGAGAGCCACTGGTCGCAGTCCTGCTCCGCCCAGCCCGGCCGCGGATACGACAGCGCGTGCGGCGCGTACTCGGTGCGCAGCAGCTCTCCGCCGGCCGTCAGCGCCTGCACGCAGGTGCCCTGCGAGCCGACGTCGATCCCGACGACGACCGGCTCGCTCAGTGCTCCTCCTCCACCGGCCCGCGGCGCAGCACGCTGAAGGTGAACGCGTCGGCCACGTGGTGCTCGCGCGACACCAGCACGACCACGCCGTCCGCCGTGCTGTCCACCTGGCGGATGGTCAGCAGCAGCGTCCCACGCGGGACGTCGAGCCGCCGCGCCACCTCGCTCTCCGCGTTGCCCGGCGCCAGCTGGGCCACGCCGTGGGCCACCGCCAGCCCGCGCTCGGTCAGCGCCGCGTACACCGAGCCGTCGGACGGCATCTCCGACGGTCCCAGGTGCTCGATCCGGCACCAGTCCGTCGAGTCGACCACCCGCCGGCCGTCCGCGGTGCGCACGCGGCGCAGCGTGGTCACCGGCTCGGCCAGGTCGACCCCGAGCGCCTCGGCCACCCAGGCCGGTGGGGGCAGCGCCGTCACCGTCTCCTCCACCGTCCCGGGCGTCAGCCCGGTGCCGGCGATCAGCGAGGAGACGCCGAAGTTGCGGCCCAGGTCGTGGGCGAGCGCGGGCCGGTGGCTGACGTAGGTCCCCGAGCCGTGGCGCCGGGTGATGTAGCCCTCCTCCTCGAGCAGCGACATCGCCGCCCGGACGGAGGTGCGCGAGACGAGCCGCGTGCGGGCCAGCTCCGGCTCGGAGGGCAGGCGGTCGCCGGGCGACCACTCGCCGGCCAGGATGCGGTTGCGCAGCTCCTCGGCGAGGCTGAACCGCAGCTCGCGGCGTGTCTCCGTCACGGCGCGACGACGACCTTGAGCGCGTCGCCCGCGCGGATGCGCGAGAACGCCTCCGGCGTGTCGTCGAGGCCGATCACGTCCGACACCACCGACCGGATCCCGCCGGCGTCGGTGGCCAGCATGTCCAGCGCGCGCACCTGGTCGCGGTGGCGCGAGGCATACGAGCCGTGCACCGACACCTCGCGGTAATGCATGATGTTCGACGGGAACTGGATGTGGGTCGTGCCCTTGGGCAGGCCGCCGAAGAAGTTCACGCGCCCGCGCGGGGCGGCCATCTCCATCGCCTCCTGCTGGGCGACGTCGCTCGAGCAGGCGACGATCACCACTTCCGCGCCGAAGCCCGCGGTGGCCCGCTTGACCGCCGCGCCGCCGTCGACGTCGGAGGTGTCGACGTAGGCCATCCGGTCGTCGCCCAGGATCCCGCGCGCGAGGTCCAGCCGGCGCGCCGTGCGCTCCAGCAGGAGCACCTTGCCGGCGCCCTGCAGCCGCGCCAGCGCGGCGTGCGCGGTGCCGACCGGCCCGGCGCCGATCACCACCACGACGTCATCCAGCCCGATCGCCATGTCCTTGTGGCCGCAGATCACGTCCGACAGCGGATCGGCGAAGGTCGCGTGCGCGGGCGAGAGGCCATCCGGGATCCTGAAGAGGTTCTTCAGGGCGATGCTCGGGATGGCGACTCGCTCCGCATACGCGCCGGGATGGTCAAAGCCCATGAGCTCGCCGTTGAGGCAGAGGTTCTCGGCGCCGCTGCGGCACATGCGGCAGCGCCCGCACCAGAGGGTGGAGATGCAGTGGACGGCGTCGCCCACCGAGATGCCCAGCGCAGCCACCTCGGCCTCGGCCCGCGGGCCGATCTCCACCACCTCGCCGGAGATCTCGTGGCCGAGCACCCAGGGCGGCTCGATGCGCCGGTCGCCGTTGTAGAACGAGCGGACGTCGGTGCCGCAGATGCCGCACGCCAGCACGTCCAGCAGGACGCCGTCCTCGGGGCAGGTCGCGTCCTGCGCGCTGCCCACCTCCATGCTGCCCGGCCCGTTCCAGATCGCCGCTCGCACTCGCCTCTCCTCACACCGCTGGTCCGGTGGTAGCGTACCAGTTGTCCGACAACTTGGAGAAATCGCCAATGATCGAGTTCATCTTCATGCTCACCCGCGACGACGTCACGTTGCCGGACGCGCGCGAGGTCTACGCCGCGGTTTCGGGCAGCGGCGTGCGCCACGTGGGCTGCAAGGACGTCGGGCTGCCCAAGGCCGAGCTCGCGGAGCTGATGGACGACATCCGCGCCCACGGGCACGCGACCTATCTCGAGGTCGTGTCGGAGACGCCGGAGGACACGCTCGCCTCGGCGGCGGCCGCGGCGGAGATCCGCCCGGACTACCTGATCGGCGGCACGCTGATCGAGCCGGTGCAGGAGATCCTGCGCGGCACCGGCGTGAAGTTCTTCCCCTACGTCGGGCGGATCGTCGGCCATCCCTGCCTGCTGCGCGGGACGATCGAGGAGATCGTGGAGGACACGCGGCGCGCGGCGGCGCTCGGCGTCGACGGCATCAACCTGCTCGCCTACCGCTACGACGGCGACGTCGAGGCGCTCACCCGCGCGGTCGTCGGCGCCACCGACCTCCCCGTCATCTGCGCCGGGTCGGTGGACTCGATGGAGCGCATCCGCGCGCTGGAGCAGTGCGGCGCCTGGGCGTTCACCATCGGCACCGCCGCGCTGGACGGCAAGCTCGTCGAGGGCGTCCCGCTGCGCGGCCAGCTGCACGCCGCGCTCGAGGCCGCCGGCGCGCAGGCCTCGCCGGCGTAAAAGCGGCGGGGCCGCCGAACGGCGGCCCCGCCAACAGGACTCAGGGCGTGATGCCCTCGTCGATCATGCGGCCGATCATGTCGAACTTCGCCCGGTTGCGGTACTTCAGGGCGAACGCGTAGCCGAGCGCGGCGAGCACGCCGACGACGGCGATGACCCAGATCAGGTCGACATAGCCGATCGTGCCCGCCAGCGTGCCGATGTTCTTGAACAGCAGGTAGATCGCGAAGGCCTGGCCGAGGATGGCGACCACCGGGCAGACCACCACCGCCCACACGGAGTCGTTGTAGTTGTGGCGGCGGTGGTAGACGATCACCGCGAGGGCGCAGGTGGCCTGGATCGCCAAGATCCACACGACGCCCTGCACGGCCATCATGGTGTAGATGCGCACGTAGGCGACGTCGAACGGCTTGCCGAAGCCCGCGCCGATGCCCCAGGCGAGCACGATCACGGCCGCCACGGCGGTCTGCGTGATGCTGGCGACGTAGGGCGACTTGTGGATGGGGTGCGTGCGCCCGAGCCGGCGCGGGAGGATGCCCTCCCGCCCCATCGCGTAGAAGTAGCGCATCGCCACGTTGTGGAAGGCCATCGCGCAGGCGAACGAGCCGGTGAGGATGAAGATCTGCATGATCGTCGCCAGCCAGTGCGAGCCGAAGTCGCGCATGGCCACGAAGAACGGGCCGCTCGGGTCCTGAGCGGCCTTGACGAGCTTGCTCGGGGCGAACGAGGAGACGAACGCCACGGACGTGATGACGTAGCCGATGCCCAGGCCGACGACCGACAGCAGCGTGGCCAGCGGGACGATCCGGCGCGGGTTCCTGGACTCCTCGGCGTAGTTGGGGATCGCCTCGAAGCCGACCCACGACCAGAAGGCCAGGAACACGCCGACGCCCGCGGCCAAGCCGACGCCCGGGCTGGTCAGCTTGAACATGTTCAGCGAGCCGACCTCGATGCCCGTCTTGCCGCCCTGCCCGAACACCAGCAGGTCGAAGATCGTGAGGATGATCACCTCGCCGATCAGCGCCACGCCGAGCACGCGCACCGACAGCTCGACGTCGAAGTAGCACAGGACGCTGATCAGGATCATCGCGAAGAAGGCGAACAGCGGCCAGGGGATGTTCCAGCCGAACCAGTCGTGGAAGTTGTTGTTGGCGAAGTAGGCGAACCCGCCGAGCAGCGACACCTCGAACAGCGAGTAGGCCAGCGCTCCGCAGATGCCGGCGGCCATGCCCAGCTCACGACCGAGGCCGTGCGAGATGAACGAGTAGAACCCGCCCGCCGCGCGGATCTTGCGGGCCATCGTCACGTAGCCGACGGTGAAGATCGTCAGGATCAGCGTGGCGAACAGGAACGCCGCCGGCGTGTACCTGCCCGTGCCGAACCCGACGGCGAACGGGACGTTGAACAGCATCGCCGAGATCGGCGCGGCGCCGGTGACGCCGACGAAGATCACCCCCCAGAGCCCGATCGCGTTCGGCTTGAGGCGATCGACCCCGGAGTCGGCGACCGAGAACGACTCGACGGTGCCCTCGCGGGCGACATCGACCCGGGGGCCCGGCTGGGTGGTTGACATGCGCTCCCTCTCTTCCTCGTGCCGGACGCCAAAGTTGTCCGACAGGTTGCTGCATTGAACCAGTTACACGACCCTGGTGGCAAGCGTTACATGACGTGGACTGACGCTCCGACCAAAGTGGGCGCGGCGGGCGCGGCGCGGGCCCGCACGACGACCCGCGCGCGGTCGGCCCGGAAGAGGTCGTGGGAGCGCTCGAACGGCTGTCCCGCGGCATCCCAGGCCGTGCGTTCGACGGCTAACAACGGCGCGCCGCGGCGCAGGCCCAGCAGCCGCGCCTCCTCCGCGCCGGCCGCCACCACCTCGATGCGCTCCTCCGCCTCGCCGGGCTCCAGGGCGTACTGCGTCTCCAGCAGCTCGTAGATCGAGCCGGCCAGCGAGCGGTCGAGCAGGTCCGGGAAGCGCTCGGCGGGGAAGCAGGCGCGCTCGAGCGAGATCGGCTCGCCGTCGGCCAGCCGGACGCGGACCACCTCGTGGACCAGGTCGGTGTGGAGCGCCCGGCGTGCGTCCTCGTCGGCCTCGGTGGTCGCCGTGCGCAGCACCCGCGCGTCCGACTGGAAGCCCTGGCGGCGCAGGTAGGCGGGGAGGCCGGCGAGGCTCGTCAGGTCGCGCTCGACCTTGCGCTCGGCCACGAAGATGCCGCCGGCCCGGCCGCGGCTGCGGCGGATGACGCCGCCGCGCTCGAGGTCGGCCAGCGCGGCCCGGATGGTCGAGCGCGACACGCCGAGCCGCTCGGCCAGCTCGCGCTCGGCCCCCAGCCGCTCGCCGGGGCCGGGGAGGGCGGCGAGCAGCCGCTCGCGCGCGGCGAGCGCGGTGGGGCCGAGCGAGAGCGGCTCCGTCACTGCGCCTCGAGCGCCATCAGCGACTCCGGGAGCACCTGCCCGCCGTCGACCACGATCGTCTGACCGGTGATGTAGCCGGCCTCGTCGGTGGCGAAGAACAGCGCGGCGAAGCCGATGTCCTGCACCGTGCCGAGCTTGCGCTGCGGGATCGAGGCCTCCATCTTCTGCCGGTACTCGGGGCCGAGCTCGTCCAGCCCCTCGGTGACCACGTTGCCGGGCAGGACGGCGTTGATGGTGATGCCTTTGGCGGCCAGCTCGATCGCCGCCGTGCGGATGAAGCCGAGCTGGGCGGCCTTCGTCGCGCCGTAGTGCGACCAGCCGGGGAAGCCGGTGATCGGCCCGGTGATCGAGGATGTGACGATCACCCGGCCGTGCCCGCTGCGCTCCAGCGCGGGCAGGCAGGCCTTGACCGAGAGCATCGTGCCCTTGACGTTGGTGGCGAAGATCCCGTCGATGTCGGCCTCGGTCATGTCGGCGAGCTTGACGTCGGGGAAGATGCCGGCGTTCGCGCACAGGACGTCGACGTCGCCGGCCTCCGCGCCCATCCGCTCGCAGTCCTCGGCCCTGGAGATGTCTGCTTGGACGTAGCGGGCGCCGAGCTCTTGCGCCGCGTGCCGGCCGGTCTCGGCGTCGCGCCCGGCCACGACGACGTTCGCGCCCGCCTGCGCGAACACGCCGGCGATGCCCTTGCCGATGCCCTTCGTGCCGCCGGTGACCAGCACGGTCCGGCCGGTGAGCGGGGTGAACAA
>JAICUS010000004.1 GCA_025935735.1 Solirubrobacteraceae bacterium
CGCGGTGCCGACGCCGGCGCCGACGAGCAGCAGCCGCCGGCTCCGCGCGGCGTCGGCGGTGAAGGCGCCGTACGGGCCCTCGATCGCCACGCGGGTGCCGGGGCGCAGGCGGGCGAGGTGCGCGCTGTGGTCGCCGAGGTCCTTGACCGTGATCCGCAGCTCGTCTCCCACCGGCGCCGCGGACAGCGAGTACGGGTGCGCCTGCCACCACAGCCCGCGGCGCAGGAAGCGCCACTGCAGGAACTGGCCGCCGGCCACGGGCAGCCGGTCGAGCCGGCGGCCGCGCAGGCGGATCGTCACGACGCCCGGGCCGGCGGGCGTGACGCCGACCACCCGGACCCGGTGGCGCAGCGAGCGCCAGGCCGGCAGCCCGATCCGCGCGGCCACGACGACGGCGAGCGTGCCGACCCACAGCGCCGTCCACCACGCGCGGGCCACGGGGTGGCCGACGAACGACGCGCCGGTGTCGACCTGGTGCGAGAACGAGAGGAAGAGCGCCAGGTAGGTGTAGAGGTGGACCGACCACCAGGTCTCGTAGGCCATCCGCCGGCGGGCGAGCCGGTAGGAGGAGATCCCGGCGGCGAGCAGCAGCGCGGTGGCCACCGTCGCGGCGAGGACGCCCGGGTAGGTGGCGATCAGCTGCCACAACTGGCTCAGCAGGCCGGTCCGGGCCTGCGCGGCGTAGCCGGCCGTGATCAGCAGCGCGTGGGCGAGCAGAAGGTAGAGCGGCCACGGGCCCAGCCGGCGGTGCCAGCGGACGAGCCGGTCCTGGCCGACCGCGCGCTCCAGCGGCGGCACGCGTGCCACCAGCAGCACGACGACCACCATCGCGTACGCGGCGAGCAGCCCGCTCAGGCGCCCGAGCGCCGTCGCCGCCCCGCCGGGCGCGCGCAGCGAGCCCGCGCTCTCGGCGGTGACGGCCAGCGCGATCGTGATGCCCAGCCCGAGCCCCGCGGCGGCGGCGAGCCAGTCGACGACGACCGGCCGCGGCCGCGGCGGGCGCACCCGGGCCGCGGGCGCCGGGGTCCGGGCGGCCGCGGGCGGGTCCTGCCACAGCGAGGCCCGGGCGGGAGCGAACGTCTCGCTCATGCGATCGCTCAGGACTGCGTCCCGCCGGGCGTGCCGCCGGGCGCAGCCTGGCCGCCCGGTGCCTGCCCGGCCGGCGGCCCGCCGCCGAGGTCGCGCTGCTCGGTGCCGGTCACCTTGAAGTCCCGGCTCACCAGCACGTGGACCTCTTGGCCGCTCGACCGGATGACGTGCACCTCATAGGAGCCGTCGGGGAGCTTCACCGCGCGCTCGACCGTCCCCGGGTACTGCGCGGCGACGGCGGACTTCAACTTGGCCAGCGTGGCGCCGGTCACCGGCGAGAACATGCCCGGGCCACCCTGCGGCGCGCCCTGGCCGCCCGGCTGCGCGGCGGACGGCGACGAGCCGTGCCGGGCCACCGCGCTCGCGCCGAACGCGAGCACGGCCACGGCGGCGACGGCGGCGACGATCTTCAGCACGGGCGACTGCCGGGGCGCCGGCATGGACGTGTCGGAGGAGCTCATGGCCCCACCATCGGCCACCTCCGTCAGAGCGGCTTTGGAGGAGCCTGGGAATCGGCTGGGAACGGCCCCGGCAGTCGTCAACCGGGCTTGACGCATGCGTTTCGGGCATCTGGCCGTGGGCAGAACAGGCGGAAACCGGACCAATGCGATGGGAGTGATTCCGCGATGGGCAAGGAGCTCGAGCGCGTATCGATGGAGGAAGTCGAAGCAGAGGGTGCGACCCCGCTTCCGGACAAGGAAGTGATGTCGCTCCTGGACGTCAACGCGAACGTGGACCTGGGGCTTGACCTGGCCGCGCCGGTCGACCTCGCGGTCGCGGCGAACCTCAATGTCGCGGCGCCGATCGAGGCCTCCGCGGCGGCGAACCTGCTGAGCCCGGACGCCCAGGCCGTGGCGGCCGCGCAGCAGACCGGCGCGATCCACCAGGGCATCAGCGGCTCCGCGGACGCCACGGCTCCGCAGCACGCCCAGATCGACCAGAACGCCAATCCGCCCGAGACCGGCGGCGGCACGGTGGCCGGCGGCGAGACGCCGCAGATCGCCGCGCCCACGGCCGACGGCACCACGACCGACCCGGTCGCCGGGGCGACCGACGGTGCCACCGGCGCAGTCGATGGCGCGACCGGCACGGCCGGCGGCGTGGTCGACGGTGCGACGGGCGCCGCGGGCGGCGCGGTCGATGGCGCGACCGGTGCGGCCGGTGGCGTGGTCGACGGTGCCGGCGGGGCGGTCGACGGCGCCGCGGGCGACGTCACCGGCGGCGTGAACTCGCTGCTGTCCGGCGGCAGCCTGCTCGACGCCAACATCAACGTCCACGCGAACGCGAACCTCACGGCGCCGATCGACGGCGCGGTGGCGGCGAACGCGAACGTCGCGGCGCCGGTCGACGCCGCCGTGGCGGCCAACATCGGGTCCGACCACGCGGTCGCCGAGGCGGTGGCCCCGCAGCAGGTCGACGTCGAGCAGACGCTCGACAACGTCGAGGCCAACGCCACGGCCACCCAGGACGCCGGCATCCATCAGCAGTAACGGCACACGCCCGGAGCCGCATGAGCGCCACCCTCGATCGGCAGTCCGCCGCCGCCGCCGCACGTGCGGCGGCGGCGCCATCTTCTCCCGGCGGGGGTGGCGGGCGGGC
This sequence comes from Solirubrobacteraceae bacterium, assembly GCA_025935735.1. The sequence goes on from JAICUS010000004.1 coordinate 2,689, forward strand.
CTCCGTCCTGGGGCGAGCGGAGGGCCTCGAGCTGCTCGGGGACGTCAGCGGCTCCGGTTACAAGGACGGCATCGCGCTCGCCCAGCGGGGCGACGGCCAGATGGTCCAGCTCGGCCCGCTGATGTACGCGGTACTCGAGGCGATCGACGGGACGCGCGACACCGAGGCCGTCGCGGCGGCGGCTTCGGAGCGGCTCGGCCGCACGCTCGGCGCCGAGCACGTGCTCAAGCTCGCGGAGAAGCTCGCCGCGCAAGGGCTGCTGCGCGGCTCCGAGGACAACGCGCCCCCGCGGCTGAACCCGCTGCTGGCGCTGCGCTGGAAGGTCCTGCTCACCGACCCGAAGGTGACGCGCCGGCTCACCGCGCCATTCAAGCCGCTGTTCCGGCCGTGGCTGATCGTCCCGGTCGTCGCCGGCTTCCTCGCCGTCTGCTGGTTCGTGCTCATCCACAAGGGCATCGCCTCCGCCACCGCGCAGGCGTTCCACAGCCCGGAGCTGCTGCTGCTCGTGCTCGGGCTGGGCATCGCCTCGGCCGCGTTCCACGAGGTCGGCCACGCGAGCGGCTGCCGCTACGGCGGCGGGCGCCCCGGCGGCATGGGCGCCGGCATCTACATGGTCTGGCCGGCCTTCTACACCGACGTCACGGACGCCTACCGGCTGCCCCGCCGCGCGCGGCTGCGCACCGACCTGGGCGGGATCTACTTCAACGCGCTGATCGCCGTCGCCACGCTCGGCGTGTGGCTGGCGGTGCGCGCCGACGCGCTGCTGCTGCTGATCGGCCTTCAGCTGCTCGAGATCGTCAAGAACCTCTCGCCGGTCATCCGCTCCGACGGCTATCACGTGCTGTCGGACGCCACCGGCGTGCCGGACCTCTACGCGCACATCGGCCCGACGCTGCGCCGGCTGCTGCCCTGGCGGCGGCGCGAGCCGTCCGCGCTCACCGGCCGGGCCCGCGCGCTCGTGACGGTCTGGGTGCTCGTCGTCGTCCCCGTCCTGCTGAGCATGGGCCTGAGCGCGATCCTGCTGTTCCCGAAGCTCGCGGCCAGCACGTGGGTCAGCGCCTCGCACATCGCCTCCGGCATGCCGGACCAGGCCGGCGACGGCCGGATCTTCCCGCTGCTGGCGTCCGTCGTCCGGCTGTTCGCGCTGGCGCTGCCGGTCCTCGGCACGGCGCTGATGGTCCAGCGCTTCTCGCGCTCGACGGCCACGAAGGCGGTCCGCTGGAGCGCCGGCGATCCGCGGCGCCGGGCGGTGCTCGCGCTGGCCACGGCCGGGCTGGCCGCGCTGCTGGCCTGGGCCTGGTGGCCGTCCGGCCAGTACCAGCCGGTGCGGGCGAGCGACCGCGGGACGCTGCTCAGCGCGCCGAAGCTCGTCTCCGCGCAGGTCACGCCGCCGCCGGTCGCGCAGGCGCAGGCCGCGCCCGTCGTCCTGTCGCCCGGCCGCCACCTCGCGCTGGCGCTGATCCCGCGCGGCGGCCCGACCCGCGAGCACCCGGCGATCGTGATGATCAAGGGCGGCCACGGCACCAAGCCCGCGGTCGTGGTCACCGACCGGATGCCGAGCACGACCGGCGCGCCCACGCTGCAGCCGGCGGCCACGACCACCACCAGCACCGCACCGCCGCCCGCCGCGAGCAGCCCGGTCGCCGCCACCGCGTTCCCGTTCAAGCTGCCGGCCAAGCCGGGGCCGAACGACTCGCAGGCGCTCGCCACCAACTCGACCGACGGCGGGATCAGCTACGACGTCGTCTACTCGCTGGTCACCGTGCGCGACGGCGACGCGGTGCACGAGGAGAACTCCGCCTACGCGCTGGCGAGCTGCAAGGCCTGCACGACCGTCGCGGTGTCGTTCCAGCTCGTGCTGATCGTCGGCCAGACGGACACGATCATGCCGATCAACGTCGCCGAGGCGCTCAACTACAACTGCCCGTCCTGCGTCACGACGGCGATCGCCGACCAGATCGTGGTCACGCTGCGCGCCGCGCCGTCCGACGAGCTCGTCCGGCGGCTGACCGCCGAGCTGCAGCAGCTGGACGCGATCGACGCCCTCGGCGCCGGCGGCACGCCCGCCGCGGTGGCGGCGCAGGTGGCCGACGTCCAGCGGCAGATCGAGCAGGAGCTGCGCGACAGCGGGCTCCTCGCCGTGACGCCCACCCCCACGGCCACGGCGACGCGCACCGCGACCGCCACGGCAACGACGACGCCATCGCCGACGGGGACCGCCACGGCCACAGCCGGCGCGACAACCACGCCGAGCCCGTCCGCCACCGCCACGTCACCGCCGAGCCCCACGGCGACGGCTACGCCATCGCCCAGCGACACGCCGACGCCGAGCCCGACCGCGTCGGCGAGCGACACCGCGACCGCGACCCCAACACCCTAAAGGGGTCAGACCCCTTTAGCCGGTGGAGTTAAAGGGGTCTGACCCCTTATGTTCAGGCGGCCGGTGGAAATCGCGGCCGCCGGCGGCGCGGCGGCGGTTCAGCGTGCTCCGAAGCGCGGGGCGCGCTTCTCCAGGAACGCCGCTACGCCCTCGCGGCCGTCCTGCCCGTCGGCCAGCGCGGCGATCGTCCGGGCCTCCTCGGCCATCTGCTCGGCGAAGCCCCGCGTGGCCGACTCCCGGAGGAGCCGCTTGACGGCGCCGTGCGCACGGTTCGGGCCGTCCGCCAGCCGCCGGGCGAGCGCCGCGGCCTCGGCGTCGAGCACCTCGTCGGCCACCACGCGCGTGACGAGCCCGAGCTCCCGGGCCTGCGCGGCGTCGAGGCGCTCGTTGAGCAGCATCAGCTCGGCCGCCCGGCGCGGGCCGACCAGCCGCGGGAGCGTCCAGCTCGAGCCGCCGTCGGGGGAGAAGCCGATCGCCGTGTAGGCCATCGTGAACCGGGCGGACTCGGCGGCGAGCACGATGTCGGCGGCGATCGCCAGGCTCATGCCGCCGCCGGCCGCGGCGCCGCGCACCGCGCTGATGACCGGCGCGTCGAGCTCGGCGAGCGCCGCGAGCGCGCCGTGGAACTGGGTGGCCAGCCGCAGCACGGCGTCGCCGACGCTGGCCGCCTCGCGCATGTGGCCGAGGTCGCCGCCGACGCTGAACGCCCTGCCGGCCCCGGTCAGGATCACGGCGCCGACGTCGCTGCCGCGCAGGCCTTCGGCGGCCCGGCAGAGCGCCGTCGCCAGCTCGAGATCGAGCGCGTTGCCCACGTCCGGCCGGTTGAGCGTGATCCGCGCGATCCGCTCGCGCACGTCGATTTCGACGCTCATCGCGCAACCGTACCTGTGCGTCGGGCATGATGCCGCGATGCCCGAGACCTGGCCCCAGCTCGGCCTGATGCGGGGGACGCCCCCGCCGGCCGACAAACTCGTGACGTCCGACAACTGGATCGAGGGGCCGTTCAACCGCTGGGGGTTCCTGCACGTGCGCGAGCTGGCGCACACCGCGCGGATCTCGCGCGGGAGCGGGCCGGTGCGCGAGCTGCCGGACGACCCCGCCGGGCTGGAAGACATCACGGTGGCCTTCGACGGCGCGACCGTGCCGCTGGCCCGCGCGCTGGACGAGAGCTACGCCGACGGGCTGTGCGTCGTCCACGACGGCCGGATCGTGCACGAGCACTACGTCGAGGGCATGGGCCCGGCGGACACGCACCTGCTGATGTCGGTGTCCAAGTCGCTCACCGCCACGCTCGTCGGCGTGCTCGTGGGGGAGGGGGCGGTCGACCCGGCCGCGCAGGTCACGGAGTACATCGCCGAGCTGCGCGGCACGAGCTGGGAGGGTTGCACCGTCCAGCACCTGCTCGACATGCGCGCCGGGACGAAGTTCAACGAGGAGGACTACGGCGACGAGCTCAGCGACGGCGTGCTGATCGACGAGGTGTCGGGCTACCGCACGCCGCGCACCCCCGGGCTGCCGCCGGACACCTACACGTGGATCAAGGGGCTGCCCAACGACGGCGAGCACGGCGGCCCGTTCAAGTACCGCTCGATCCTCACCGACGTGCTCGCCTGGGTGGCCGCGGCGGCGACCGGGACCCGCTTCCCGGACGTGTTCTCCGAGCGGCTGTGGAGCCGGATCGGCGCCGAGCGCGACGCCGAGATCATCGTCGACTCGGCCGGCTTCCCCGCCGCCGAGGGCGGCATCTGCACGACCGTGCGCGACCTCGCCCGCGTCGGCCTGCAGTACCTGGACGACGACGGCGGTGTCGTGCCCGCGGACTGGCGCGCCCGGCTGCGCCGCAGCGACCCGGAGCTGATCGCCGCGTTCACGCACGAGGAGCCGCTGGAGCGCTTCCCCCACCGCTTCTACCACGACTGCTGGTGGGTGTCGGACGCCGAGGCCGGCGTCTACAGCGGCTACGGCATCAACGGCCAGCAGCTGTTCATCCATCACCCGACCAACACGGTCGTCGCCCGCTTCTCCACCTGGCCCGTGCGCTGGGACGAGGACCTGCTGCGCTACGCCGACGCGATCGTCGGGGCGATCATCGACCGGCTGTCCTGAACCGGGTCGGCATATGATCGCGGGGGTGACCGATCCCCAGGCGATCTCCCTGTCCGGCAGCGAGCCGGTCAGCCACGACCCCGGCGTGCGCGACCGCGAGGCCGACGTCGGCGGCACCCGGTGGGCGCTCGTGGAGTACGAGCCGGGCGCCGGCCGCGAGGAGTGGTGCGACACGCCGCACAGCGGCTACGTGCTCAGCGGGTCGATCTCATATGCGTTCGACGACGACCGCCCACCGCTGGTCATCGGGGCCGGCGAGGCGTTCGTGCTCCCGCCCGCGCCGCGCCATCGCGGCACGAACACCGGCACAGAGACCGTCCGGCTGTTCATCATCGACGCGCTCCCCGGTTAGCCCTGCGCGGAGTGGCCGGGCTCGACGATCCCGTGCTCATAGGCGAAGACGACCGCCTGGACGCGGTCGCGGACCGCGAGCTTTCGCAGGATGCTCGCCACGTGCGTCTTGACGGTGGCCTGGCCGAGGATCAGGTGGTCGGCGATCTCCGCGTTGTTGAGGCCGCGGGACATCAGCCGCAGCACCTCGAGCTCGCGCGGGCTGAGCTCGGACAGCGCGGATGAGGCGTCCGCGGTGGGCGTGCGCGTCACGAAGCGCTCGATCAGGCGCTGAGTGACGGCCGGCGCGAGCAGCGCCTCGCCGCGGGCGACGGTCCGGATCGCCGTCACGAGCTGCTCGCGCGGGGCGTCTTTCAAGAGGAAGCCGCTCGCGCCCGCCTTGAGCGCGCCGTAGACGTAGTCGTCGAGGTCGAACGTCGTCAGGACCAGGATCCGCGCGTCCACGCCGGCGTGCTGGAGGCGCTGGGTCGCCTCGATCCCGTCGAGCTCGGGCATCCGGACGTCCATCAGCACCACGTCGGGGTGCAGCTCCTTGGCCAGCCGCACCGCCTCGCGCCCGTCGGCCGCCTCGCCGACGACCTCGATGCCCTCGGCGAGGTCGAGGATGAGCCTGAACCCGGAGCGGACCAGCTCCTGGTCGTCGACGAGCAGGACCCGGATCATCTGAGCGGCAGGACGACGCGCAGGGCGAACCCGCGCGGCCCGGGTCCGGCGACGACGTGGCCGCCGAGGATCGCCACCCGCTCGCGGACGCCGGCCAGCCCCTTGCCGCTGCCGCCGCCCGTCCCCGAGCCGTCGCCGTCGTCGACGACCTCGACGTCGACCGTGTGGTCGCGGTAGCGCACGATCACGTCCGCCCGCCGGGCGCCGGAGTGCTTGCGCACGTTGGTCAGCGCCTCCTGCACCACGCGGTAGGCGGCGACGTCCAGCGGCGCGGGCAGCGGGCGCGGCTCGCCCTCCACGGACAGCTCGACCGTCAGGCCGCCGGACCGCGCCGCCTCGACGAGCGAGCCGAGGCGGGCCAGGCCCGGCTCCGACGCCTCGGCCGGCCCCGCGTCGCCGCCGCCCAGCGCGCCGAGCACCCGGCGCATGTCGGCCAGCGCGCCGCGGGCGGTGTCGCGGATGGCCACCAGCGGCGTCCGGACGAGGCGGGAGTCGTGCGCCAGCGCACCCTCGGCCGCGTCGGCCTGGACGGCGATGATGCTCATCGCGTGCGCGACCTCGTCGTGCAGGTCGCGGGCGATCCGGGCGCGCTCCTCGGCCACCGCCGTGCGGACGCGATCCTCGCTGAGCCGCTCCAGCATGTCGGCCCGCAGTCGCAGCTGCCGGACCCACAGCCCGGCGAGCAGCGCCCCGGCGAGCAGGAACACCGCGGCCGCGACGTTCGCCGTCGCCCCGCCGCCCTGCGCGAGCGCCGAGGCGATGCCGGCCGGCACGAACGCCGCGAGGCCGATGACGAGCTCGCGCGCGCTGGAACGGTGCGCCGCCAGCGAGTACGGGACGATGACGAAGCACGCCAGCTCGACGATCGAATCCTGGTAGCCGACGGTCGCCAGCTCCAGCAGCGCCGCCGCCGCCACGGCGACCGCCACGTGCGCGGGGCGGACGCGCCGCCAGGCCAGCGGCAGTGTCCAGAGCGGCAGCAGGAGATAGCTGATCGCCCCGGCGCTCTCCTGGATGCCGCCGACGAGCGTGACGAGCTTGACGCAGAACAGCCCGACCGCCAGGGCGATGTCCGAGACCGCGATCACGCCGAACTTGCGCACGACGCGAAGGTAACGCGAACCGGCCGCGCCGGCATCCGCCCACAGGCTGAGCGGGCGGCCGCGCGAATCCCCATTCCGGCGGAGCGCGTTCGCCCTCCCGCCCGACGACACGGCCCCGCCCCGGACCTAGCTTCCCCGGCGTTGCAGTCGACGACGGAGGATCGAGATGGTGAGCAGGGTGGCTTTGGCGGATCGCGCGACGACCCGGGACGGACGGCTCGCGCTGTGGCGCGCCGCGGAGGGCGCGCTCTACCTGGGGATCGCCACGGCGATCGTCCTCACGGCGGTGTGGTTCATCCATCCCTCGAGCTCGGACGGCGGGACCTTCCACAGCGTCGCCGACTACGTGTTCACCGGCAACGGGGTGCCGCTCGGGGTCGCGCCGCTGGTCCTGCTGTGGTCGCTGCTCGCGCTGCACGGCGACCGCGTCGGGCGGATGGCGACGACCGGCGTGGTCCTGGCGTCGGCGTCGCTCGCGGTGCTGATCGCGATCCTCGCCGCCTCGGTCGCGCTGGGCGAGGAGGTGCAGGTCGGGCCGGCGTACCCGCTGGCCACGCTGGGGTCGATCGTGGGGATCGCGCTGTTCTGCGCCGACGCGGCGCGCGCCCGACTGCTCCCGCGCGCGGCGCTGTGGTTCTGGGTGGCCGGCTGGACGGTCGGCGGGATGCTCGGCCCGAAGGGCTCGCAGCTGCTGCTGGCCGCCGCCTACACGGTGCTGCTGGTCTACGTGCGCCGGCGCGCGCGGGGCTGAGGCAGCGGCGCGGTGGAGCCGCGTACGACCAGGCGGGGCGCGAGGCGGCGCTGCTCCGGCGCCGCCGCGTGGCCGCGGTCGATGCGGTTGCGCAGCAGCGCGACCGCCTGGGTCGCCAGCTCGCCGGCGGGCTGGGTGACGGTGGTGAGCGCGATGCGGGCGAGCGCGCCGATCGCGATGCCGTCGAAGCCGACGAGCGAGACGTCGCCCGGGACCGACACGCCCGCCGCCTCCAGCCGCTCGATCAACCCGATCGCGATGTGGTCGGTGGCGGCGACGAGCGCGGTGGGCCCGCCCGGCGCGATCGACACGGCGTCCTCGCTGAACATCCAGCGCACGGGCAGCCCGCGGCGCTCCAAAGCGCGCTCGAACGCCTCCGCCCGGGCCCGGCGCGTGGTGGCCTCCATCGTCGGCTGGTCGACGTAGCCGATCCGCTCGTGGCCGAGCTCGGCCAGGTGGCGGACGGCCAGCTCGATCCCCGCCTGGTCGTCGACCGCCACGCAGTCGGCGTAGTCGGCCCAGCAGGACACCATCACCACCGGCACGCGGTCGGCCAGCAGCCGCGAGAGCACGGCGCGGTCGCCGGTGAAGTCGACCAGCGCGATGCCGTCCACGCGCTGCTCGAGCAGGGCGTCGATCCGCGAGGCCTCGAGCTCCGGGTGGCCGCCGGTGTTGCCCACGACCGTGGTGTAGCCGCCGGCCGACGCGGCCTCCTCGAGCCGCTTGACGAGCTCGGCGTCGAACGCGTTCGCCAGGTCCCACACCACCACGCCGATCAGGTTCGTCCGCCGCTGGACGAGGTTGCGCGCGGCCGCGTTCGGGCGGTAGCCGAGCGACTCCACCGCGGCCAGCACCCGCGAGCGGGTGTCGGCCGAGACGCCGGCGGCGCCGCGCACCACGTTCGACACGGTCGACTTCGAGACGCCGCTGGCCGCGGCGACGTCGACGATCGTCGGGCGACGGGCGGTCATCGCGACGCCGTGGAGGCCCGCACCACCAGCTCGCCCCGCAGCCGCACGCCGCGCGGCCCGTCGCCGCCGCCGGCCAGCCGCTCGCGCAGCAGCTCCAAGCCGCGGGCGATCAGCTCGCCCCGCGGCTGCGCGACCGTGGTGAGGCCGATCCGCGGGTGCGCGCCGAGGTCGGTCCCGTCGAAGCCCACCACCGACACGTCGCCGGGCACGCGCCGCCCCGCGGACTCGAGCGCGTCGATCAGCCGCACCGCGATCAGGTCGTTGGCGGCGGCGAACGCGGTGACCCCGTCCGGCGGGCCGGCCCACGCGTCGGCGTCCAGCAGCCGCGGCGCCAGCCCGTGCGCGCGCATCGCGTCCTCGTAGCCGGCGGCGCGGGCAGCGCGCGTGCTGTCCTCCACGAGGTGGCTGCTGACGTGGGCGATCCGCTCGTGTCCCAGCGCCGCCAGGTGCTCGACCGCCGCGGCCATCCCCGCCCGGTCGTCCACCGCGACGCAGTCCGCGCGCTCCTCCCAGCAGCTCACCACCACCACGGGCACGCCGGCGGCGGCCAGCTCGTCCAGGACCGCGCCGTCGCCGCTGAACTGCAGCATCACCACGCCGCTCACCGCGCGCTCGAGCAGCATCTCCACCCGCGCGCGCTCGCGCTCCGAGCGCCCGTCGGTGTTGCAGACGATCGTCGTGTACGCCGCCTCGGAGATCCGCCGCTCGAGCAGCTTCACCAGCTCGGCGTAGAACGTGTTCGCCAGGTCGCCGAGCACGACGCCGATCGTCTGCGAGCGCCGGCGCACGAGGTCGCGAGCGAGCGAGTTGGGCCGGTAGCCGAGCGCGTCGATCGCCTCCAGGACGCGCGAGCGTGTCTCGCCGGACACGCGGCCGGCATCCCGCAGGACGTTGGAGACGGTCGACTTCGAGACGCCGCTCAGCGCGGCCACGTCGACGATCGTCGGCCGCCCGGTCGCCCAGCGCTCAGGCGGCATGGGCCAACACGATGTCGCGGCACAGCGCCACGTCGCGCAGCCCGTCCGCGCCGTCGGTGCGGGGCGCGCGGCCCTCGGCGATCGCGGCGCCGAACTCGACCAGCTCGCGCTTGAACGCCTCCTCGTAACAGATGACGTGCTCGGTCCGCCGGGACGCGACGCCGCCGGGCTCGCCCTCCTCGAAGACGAGGCGGGTGGGGTAGCTGCGCAGCAGCGGCGAGGGGAACTCGAGCGTGGCCCGGCGGTCGGGGCCGTAGAACGACCAGTCCTGGGCGTAGCGGGCGATGCCGGGCAGGTCGATCCAGGCGAACACCGCCTCGACGTCGCCGAAGGACGCGTTGACGGTCAGGCCGGTGCCGAAGATGCGCGCGGAGCGCAGCGCCGTGGGCTCGCCCAGCAGCCCGCGCACGCCGTTGAGCTCGTGCACCATGCTGTCCAGCAGCACGGACTTGTAGGCGCGCAGGAGGTCGGGGTCGTCGCGGCCGAGCCCGGCCCGCAGGCGGCGCTCGTCGTCGGCCTGGAGCGCGGCGAGCGTCTCGGGATCCAGCGGCGTGCGCTCCGACAGGGGATGGTGCAGCGCGTAGGGCTCGATCGGCGACTCGAGCGTGGTTATGCGCGCGAACGTCATGCCGTCCAGGTGGCCGAGCAGCGCCTCGTAGGACGGGTCGTAGCGCTTCATGTAGCCGACCATCAGCACGACGCCGTTCGCCGCGGCGGCGGCGACCATCGCCTCGCCCTCCTCCACGGAGAAGCACATCGGCTTCTCCACGAAGACGTGGACGCCCGCCTCGGCGGCGGCGATCGCCACCGGCGCGTGGCTGCCCGCGGTGAGGACGAGCACCGCGTCGACGTCGCCCAGCACGTCCTGCCAGGCGGTGTGCCGGCGGGCCTCCGGGAACATCGCGCCGGCGAACTCCAGCGGGCCGGAGGCGAGGTCGCACACCGCCGTCACGGCGAAGCGGTCGCCCAGCTCGCGCAGGTGCGGCAGGTGCATCACCTGCGCCACCAGGCCGCAGCCGATCACCCCGACCCGGATTTTGGAACGGTTCACCATCGCGCCGACAGCCTGACGATACGAACCTTTGCCGTCAAGGGCTTGACAAGCGCAGCGTCAGCGTGGAATCGTCGCGAACCAGCGTATGGAACCTTCCATCACGACGGTCGCGCTGCTCACTGACGCGCTGGCGGACCGCTCGCTCGGCGAGGTCGAGGCGTGGTGCGCCGCGCGCGGCATCGCGGCGCTGGAGATCGGCGTCGGCGGATACTCGCCCGCGCCGCACGTCGCCGCGCTGCCGGGAACGCTCGAGGTCGTCGCGCTCAACGCCTCCGGCAACCCGCTGCACCCCGACCCGGAGGTGGCGGCGCGCCACGACGCGGCGCTGCGGACCGCGCTCGGGCTGGCGGCCGAGCACGGCATCTCCCGCGTGGTGGCCATGAGCGGCTGCCCCGGCGCCGGGCGTTGGCCGATCTTCGCCGGCGGCGCCTGGCTGCCGGACATGGAGCGGCTGTGGGACGAGCAGTGGCCGCAGATCGCGCGCTACTGGGAGGCGCTGTCGGCCTGGGCGCCGGCCGGCGTCGACGTCTGCCTGGAGCTGCACCCCGGCACCTCGATCTACAACCCGGCGTCGTTCGCCCTGCTGGCCGAGGTGACCGGCGACAACGTGAAGGTCAACCTCGACCCGAGCCACTTCTGGTGGCAGGGCATCGACCCGGTGACCGCCGTGCACGCGCTGGCCGGCCGGATCGGCTTCGTGCACGGCAAGGACACGCTGATCCATCCCGAGCGCGTCGCGCTGCACGGCGTGCTCGACTTCCGCTGGCCCGGTCCGGAGATGCCGTGGCACTTCTGCGCGGTCGGCCGCGGCCGCCCGCTGGATGAATGGCGGGCCCTGTTCGACGCGCTGGCCGAGGCCGGCTACCGCGGGCCGGTGTCGATCGAGCACGAGGATCCGGACCTCTCGCCGGAAGCGGGCATCGAGGCGTCGCTGCACGGGCTGCACGCCGCGATGAGGGCGGCCGTCTGATGGAGGTCCGCTACGACGCCGTGGCCAAGAGCTTCGGTACGACCGAGGCGCTCGCGCCGCTCGACGTCACCGTTCCCGACGGCCGCTTCCTGGCCATGCTCGGGCCGTCGGGCTGCGGCAAGACGACCGCGCTGCGGCTGCTGGCCGGGCTCGAGCTGCCCACCTCCGGGCGGATCTTCATCGGCGAGCGCGACGTCACGCGACTGGAGCCGCGCCACCGCGACATCGCGATGGTCTTCCAGAGCTACGCGCTGTACCCGCACAAGACCGTGGCCGAGAACATCGCCTACCCGCTGCGGCTGCGGCGCTCGGGCAGCGCCGAGCGCGACGAGCGGGTGCGCAAGGTGGCCGAGCTGCTGGACATCGGGTCGCTGCTGGCCCGCCGCCCGCGCCAGCTCTCCGGCGGCCAGCGCCAGCGGGTGGCGCTCGCCCGGGCGATCATCCGCCATCCGCAGGCGTTCCTGATGGACGAGCCGCTGTCGAACCTCGACGCGCAGCTGCGCTCCCAGATGCGGGTGGAGATCAAGCGCCTGCAGCGCGAGCTCGGGGTGACGACGCTCTACGTCACCCACGACCAGATCGAGGCCATGACGATGGCCGACCTGATCGCGGTGATGCGCGCGGGCCGGCTGCAGCAGCTCGCCACGCCGGCCGAGCTCTACGCGCACCCGGCGAACCTGTTCGTGGCCCGCTTCTGCGGCTCGCCGCCGATGAACGTGCTCGACGGCGAGATCGCCGACGGCGTCTTCCGGCACGGCAGCGGCGAGCTGCCGGTGCCGGGCGTGCCCGCGCGCGGACCGGTGACGCTCGGGTTCCGGCCCGAGCACGTCGAGCTCGCGGCGCCGGGCGACGGGCTCGCCGGCGAGATCTACGTCGTCGAGCCGCTGGGCAACGAGACGCTCGTCACGGTCCGGGCGGGCGACGCGCTCGTCAACGTCCGCGCGGGCGCCGACTTCGCGCGGCCGGTGGGCGAGGCGTGCGCCCTGCGCCCACAGCCGCAGCAGGTCCACGTGTTCGACCGCGAGTCAGGCCGTCGGTACGAAGGAGGAGAGAGGGAATGGGTGACAGATTCACGCGCCGCAAGGCGATAGAGCGCGGCGCGCTCGGCGCCGCCGGCTTGTGGCTGGCCGCCTGCGGCGGCTCGTCGTCGTCGGGCGGAGGAGGCGGCGCGGGCGCGAAGAAGGCGAGCGGGTCGATCACCATCGGCTCCTTCCAGGACAACGCGATGGCGCCGTTCCGGGACACGTTCATCAAGAAGTTCCAGACCGAGACCGGCATCAAGGTCAAGTACAACGAGACCAGCTACGACGCCTGGTACCAGAACGCCAAGAACGACGGCCTCAACAAGACCGGCGCCTACGACATCTACGTCATGGACGACAACTGGGTGCCGGAGTTCGCCGCGGGCAACATCATCAAGAACCTCGACGAGATCGGCTTCAAGGCCAACTCGGACATCCTCCCGAAGGGGCTCGACCAGGGCTACTGGCCGCCCCGCAGCGGCGCCCGGCTGAAGGACTTCGCCAACGACAAGCCGGCGCTCTATGCCGTCGTGATCATCGACGACGTCGAGATCCTCTACTACAACAAGGACTACTTCGGCGACGCGCCCAAGACCTGGGACGACATCGCGCAGGTGGCCAAGGCCAAGGGCAAGCCGGGCAAGCTCTACGGCTGGTCGGCCCGCGGCGTGAAGGGCAACCCGATCGTCCAGACCTACCTGCCGCTGCTCAACAGCTACGGCGGCAGCTTCGTCAACGACGACTGGTCGCCCGGGTTCGCCGGCGCCGAGGGCGTGGGCGCGCTCGAGCGGCTGATGAGCTTCATCCCCTACATGCCCGCCGGCGTCGCCGAGTTCGACACCGACCAGGAGACCCAGGTCCTGCTGCAGGGCAAGTGCACCGCGCTGACCGAGTACACCGGGCTGGTCCACCAGGTCGACAACGCGTCCGCCTCCCAGGTGGCGAACAAGATCGACATGGCGGCGACGCCGTCGCAGGAGAAGAGCGGCCCGGCCATCGGCACGTTCATCTGCGGGATCGCGTCGGGCACGAAGAACCCCGACGCGGCGGTCAAGTTCCTCGAGTGGTTCACCTCCAGCGACGTCCAGAAGGACTTCGCCCGCGACGGCGGCAGCGCGGCGGTCACCGGCTCGGCGCTCACCGACCCGGAGGCGGTCAAGCAGTACCGCTGGCTGCCCGCGATCAAGGACGCGGTGGAGAACTCGGTGCCCAAGCCCAAGACGCCGGACGAGCCGAAGTTCGAGGACATCCTCGGCACGCACCTCAACGAGGCGCTGGTCACGGCGATCCAGCAGAAGGGCGGCTACACGCAGACCGCCCAGAAGGCGCTGACCGCCGCGGCCAACGAGATCACGTCGTTCATCAAGCAGCAGGGCGGCTACGTCTAGTCACGCGACAGCGATGCCCGCCGCCCCCCGGCGGCGGGAGCTGTGGGCGCGCCTGGTGGCGAGCCCCTGGCTGCTGCTCGCGCCCGCGGCCATCGCGCTGGCGGCGGTGGCCGCGTATCCGCTGGTGTCGGGTGTGCGGGCGAGCTTCCGCACGTACCGCTACGGGCGCGACCTCGGCTCGGCGGGCCTGGAGAACTACCGCGTGGTGTTCGGCGACCACGTGTTCTGGACGGCGCTCGGGACGACGGCCCGCTACGTGTTCTTCGCGGTGGCGATCGAGACGCTGCTCGGGCTCGGGCTCGCGCTGCTGGTCAACGAGCAGCTGCGCTTCAGCCGCGTGTTGCGGGTCGGCCTGATCCTGCCGATGACCATCGCGCCGGTGGTCGTCGGCGTGATCTGGCGGCTGATGTACGCGTCGGACATCGGCGTGGTCAACCCGCTGTTCTCGTCGCTCGGGCTGGGGACGCCGAACGTCCTCGCGCACCCGTCGAGCGCGTTCATCGGCGTCGTCGCCGTGGACGTGTGGGAGTGGACGCCGCTGCTGTTCCTGATCATCCTCGCCGGGCTGCAGTCGCTGCCGCAGGAGCCGATCGAGGCGGCGCGAGTGGACGGCGCCGGTCCGGTGCGGGTGTTCTTCGACCACACGCTGCCGCTGCTGACGCCGGTGCTGATGGTGGCGGTGGTGCTGCGGCTGATCGACGCCATCGGCACCTTCGACCAGATCTTCGTGCTGACCAAGGGCGGCCCCGGGACCTCGACGCAGCTGATCTCCACCTACGCCTACAACACCGCGTTCCAGTTCACCCAGTACGGGCGCGGGATGGCGATGGTGGTGGCGCTGCTGGCGATGACGCTGCTGCTCACGGTGGCGGCGATCCGCTACATGCGCCGCGCGTCGGCGAGGACGGCGGGATGAGGCGCGGGCTGCGCTGGGTCGCCCTCGCGGCCGCGCTGCTGGTCGCGCTGTTCCCGTTCTGGTGGATGCTGGTGACGTCGCTGAAGGAGCCGCGGGACATCTTCGCCGGCGTGTCCCTGCTGCCCCAGCACCCGACCGGCGCGAACTACGAGCGGCTGTTCAGCGCCTACCACATGGGCTCGTTCCTGGTGAACAGCCTCGTCGTGGTCTCGGTGTCGGTCGCGGCCAGCCTCGTGCTGGGCACGCTGGCCGCCTACGCGCTGGCCCGCTTCACGCTCCCGTTCGGGATGAACGGCTCGGCGCTGGTGGTGGCGATGCTCGTCCGCTCGCTGCCGCCGATCCTGCTGGTCATCCCGCTCTACATCACGCTGGCCCGCAACGGCCTGCTCAACACGCGGCTCGGGCTGATCCTCGTCTACGGCGGCCTGAACACGAGCTTCGTGATCTGGATGATGCAGAGCTTCTTCGCCGAGATCCCGCGCGACATCGAGGAGGCGGCGATGGTCGACGGCGACTCGCGGCTGCGCGCGCTGCGGCGCGTCGTGCTGCCGCTGGCCGCGCCGGGGATCGCGGCGACGGCGATCTTCAGCGTGATCGCCACCTACAACGACTTCCTGCTCGCGCTCACGCTGACCTCCACGCCGGACGCGCAGACCGTGCCGGTGGGCGTCTCCACGCTGATCGGCAAGATCCAGATCGAGTGGGGGCCGATGGCCGCCGCGGGCGTCATCGGCGCGCTGCCGATCATGGTCTTCGCGATCCTGGTCCAGCGCCACTTCGTGCGCGGGCTCACGCTGGGCGCCGTCAAATGAGGCAAGGAGACACGTTGTGAGCATCCTCGATCGCATCGCCGCCGCGCCCATCTCCTGGGGCGTGTGCGAGGTGCCCGGCTGGGGCGCGCAGATGGCCCCGGAGCGCGTGCTGGCCGAGATGCGCGAGCTGGGCATCGCGGCCACGGAGGCGGGGCCGGACGGCTACCTGGGCGACGATCCGGACGCCGCCGCGGAGCTCGTGCGCGCGCACGGGCTGCGGCTGATCGGCGGCTTCGTGCCCACCGTGCTGCACCGGCCGGGTGCGCTGGAGCCGGTCGAGCGCGCGGCGGACCTGTTCGCGCGGGCGGGCGCTGACGTGCTGGTGGTGGCGGCGGCGACGGGCGTCGAGGGCTATGACTCCAAGCCGTCGCTGTCGCAGGCGGAGTGGGCGACGCTGCTGTCCGGGCTGGACGCCGCGCGCGAGATCTGCGCGGTCCGCGGGCTGCGCTGCGCGCTGCACCCGCACACCGGCACGATGGTCGAGGGGCCGGAGGAGATCGCGACGGTGCTGGAGCGCTCGAGCGTCGACCTCTGCCTGGACACCGGCCACCTGGTGATCGGCGGCAGCGACCCGGTGGCGCTCGCCGAGCGCGCGGCCGCGCGCGTGAGCCACGTGCATTTGAAGGACGTCGACGGCCCGCTGGCCGCGCGCGTGCTGGCCGGCGAGCTCAGCTACTCCGACGCGGTGCGCGAGGGCCTGTACCTCCCGCTCGGCGCCGGCTCGGTCGACGTGGCGGCGTTCGTGGCCGCGCTCGAGCGCGCCGGCTACTCCGGCTGGTACGTGCTCGAGCAGGACGCGATGCTGGCGGGCGAGCCGCCCGCCGACGCCGGGCCGATCTCCGACGTCCGCGCGAGCCAGGCCTTCCTGCGGGCGGTGCTGGCGCCCGCGGCGTGAGTGCGCGCCTGCGGCTCGCGGTCGTCGGCGCGGGCCGCATGGGCCGCACGCACCTCGCCGCCCTCGAGCGGAGCCACCGCGCCGCCGCCGCGGCGATCGTCGACCCCGACGGGGCGGCACGCGAGCGCGCGGGCGCGCTCGCCGGCTTCGCCACCGTCGACGATCTGCTCGCGGCCGGCGAGTTCGACGCGGCGCTGATCGCCGCCCCCACGGATCTGCACGTGGGGCTCGTGCGCCGCCTCGCCGCGGCCGGCGTGCCGGTCCTGTGCGAGAAGCCGTGCGGGCTGACCCCCGGGGACGCCGCGGACGCGGGGCGGGCCGCCGCCGACGCGGGGGTCCTGCTCCAGGTCGGCTACTGGCGCCGCTTCGTGCCCGAGCTGGTCGCGCTGCGCGACCGCCTCCGCTCCGGCGACCTCGGCACGCCGAGCCTGCTCATCTGCCACCAGTGGGACGAGCTGCCGCCGCCCCCCGGCTTCCGCGCGCGCAGCGGCGGCATCGCCGTGGACATGGCCGTCCACGAGATCGACCAGGCGCGCTGGCTGCTGGGCCAGGAGTTCGGCGAGGTCGCGGCGGTCGGCGGCGCGCCCGGCGCGGACCCCGACACCGCAGTGGCCACCGGCCGGCTCTCCGGCGGCGCCGTGGCCGCCGTGACCCTCGGCCGCCGCTTCCCCGCGGGCGACTCCTGCTGGTGCGAGCTGTTCGCCACGGGCGGCTATGAGCGCGTGGGGTTCATGACCGGCGCCGGCGCGCAGGACGCGTTCCTGGCCGCGCTCGCCGCTCAGGCCGACGCGTTCGCCGCCGCGGTCGCCGGCGAGGAACCGCGCGGCGCCGGCGGCGCCGACGCCGAGGCGGCCCTGCGCACCGCCGCGCGGATCGAGCGCGCGCTGACGCACCCGCGGTGAGACGCGCTTACCATGCGGCCATGCGCCGGCAGGTGTCCGAGCGGCTGCGCGACCGGGCGGTCGGCCGGCTCCGCTCGGGCTACTGCCGCGGCGCGCTCGGGACCGACACGTTCGAGCGGCGGCTCGAGGCCGTCCTGACCGCCGACAGCCGCCGCGCGCTGCGGCGCGCGACCCGCGGCGTGACCCGGACGGTGCCGGAGACCTCCGCCTCGGGACTCCTGGACGCGCTCGCGTCCGACCGGCCCAGCGTGATCGGGCGGTCGCGGTCGTGCGACCTCGTCCTGCGCGACGACTCCGTCTCGCGCCGGCACGCGATGCTCACCGTCGACGGCGACCACGTCGTGGTCACGGACCTCGGCTCCACGAACGGCACGCTGTTGAACGGGCGCTGGATCACGCAGGCGGAGGCGCGGCCCGGCGACCTCCTGCAGCTCGGCGAGATCGAGCTGCTCCTCTGAGTCACCGGTCCAGGAGCTCACTCAGCGGGCGGGTGTTGAGGACGTCCGCGGCCGTGGCGCCGCCGCGGCGGGCGGTGTGGACCGAGAGCGGCATGCCGGCCAGGCCGCGGGTGGAGTGCGCGTCGGTGGAGCAGACGATCCGCACGCCGGCGCCCAGCGCGTCGCGGACGTGGGCGCCGCTGAGGTCCAGCCGGGGGGAGAGGCCGTTGACCTCGAGCGCGACGTCGTGCTCGAGCGCGACCTCGAAGATCCGGTCGAGGTCGAGCGCGTTCTCCGGGCGGCGGCCGATGATCCGGCCCGTGGGATGGCTGAGGCAGCGCACGGCCGGGTGGCGCAGCGCCTCCTCGACCCGGCGGGTCATCTCGGCCCGCGGCATGCGCTGGCCGGCATGCACGCTGGCCTGCACCCAGTCGAGCTCGGCGAGGACGTCGCCGGGCAGGTCGAGCCGGCCGTCGGGCAGGATGTCGCACTCGATCCCGCGCAGGACGCGGAACGGCGCCAGGCGCTCGTTCGCGGCCGCGATCTCCTCGCCCTGGCGGCGGACGTCGTCCGCGGTCAGGCCCTGCACCGCGCCGACGGCCGGCGTGTGGTCGCAGATGGCCACGTAGTCGTAGCCGCGGTCGCGGGCGGCGCGGCCCATCTCCTCGACGCTCGCGCGGCCGTCGGACCACGTCGTGTGGCAGTGCAGGTCGCCGCGGATCTCCGCCACCTCGACGAGCACCGGCGGCTCGCCGCGGAACGGCGCCTCGCGCAGCTCGGGCGGGACCCAGGGCAGGCCGAGCGCCTCATAGACCGCGTGCTCGCTCGCGGCGTCCGGCAGCGGCTCGAGCGCGGCGACGTAGGCCGCCGAGCCGGTCGCGCGCACGAGCTCGGTGCCGAAGCGCTCCGGCGGCGCGACGACCAGGTCGATCGCCAGGCCCTCGACGGTCAGCCCGCGCGCGGGCCCGATCACCGCCACGATCTGCGGCAGCTCGCCGAAGCGGGCCAGCACCGGCGCGGGGTCGGCGGCGCCCACCACCACCGCCAGGCGCTCGCACGTGTCGCGCCAGCGGCGCGGGTCGCCGGCCATCTCGCCGCCCAGCGCGTTCGCGACGTCGCCCACCAGCCCGCGCGCCCGGTCGAGCAGCAGCCCGGGCGCCGGGCGCGGCTCGCCCTCGCGCGCCAGCGCCTCCCGCACGCGCGCCTCGGTCATCGGCCCCACGCCGGGCACGGCGCGCAGCCGCCCGGCCGCCACCGCCGCGCGGAACTCGTCCGGCGTGCGCACGCCGAGCGCCCGGGCGATCTCCACCGAGCGGCGCGTCGTCAGCCCGAGGAAGCGGCCGAGGCCGACGAGCCCGGGCACCAGCTCGCGCTCGAGCTCGCGCAGCTCGGCGATCTCGCCCGTCTCCACCAGCTCGCGCAGCCGCGCGGCGATCCCCGGCCCGATGCCCCGCAGCGAGCGCACCCGCCCGGCGCGGACGAGCGGCTCGATCGGCGCCGGCGCGGCCCGGATCGTCTCCGCCGCCCGCCGGTAGGCGCGCGGCTGGTACGGGTTCGCCTCGGCCAGCTCGAGCAGCGTGGCGAACGCGTCCAGGCGGTCGGCGATCCGCGCGTTGTCCATCGGGACAGTCTTGCCCGCGGCGGTCCGCCACTCCGTACAACATCGCTGTCAACACTGTTGACAGCGGTGGCGCGGCGCCGCTACGGTCGCCGCGGGATGGAGGGCAGCGTTCGCCAGCGCGACGCGCACGTCGCCGTGCGCCTGGACCGCGAGCTGATCGTGCAGGCCGCGCAGCGCGTGCTCGCGACCGAGGGCCTGAGCCGGCTGACGATGCGGCGCATCGGGTCCGAGCTGGGTGCCGACCCGACCGCGGCCTACCGGCACTTCCGCTCCAAGCACGAGCTGGTGACCGAGCTCGCCAACCGCGCGTTCCTGAGCGTGCCCGAGCCCGACCCGGCGCTGCCGTGGCAGGAGCGCCTGCGGGAGCTGGCGCGTCACGTGCTCGAGCTCTACCGCGACAACCCCGACTTCGCCATCCAGCTCTCCCACCAGGACGACGACACGCCCGGCCTGCGGCGGCTCGCCGAGCTCAGCCTGGGCATCCTGGCCGAGGCCGGGCTCGACCCGCGCCAGCGCGCGGTCGTCGACCAGCTGCTCGTCAACTACGTCGTGGGCTCCGGCCTGTTCATCAGCCAGCTGACGCTGGACGACTGGGGCCCGAACACGCTGCCGGCGACGCGCCGCGCCTACGCCGCGCTGCCGCCGGAGGAGTTCCCCCGCTGCGTCGAGTCGGCGCCCCACCTGTTCCCCGACCTGGACGACGTCTACGGCCTCGGACTCGACATGTTCATCGAGGCCATCGAGGAGCGCGCGCGCTCAAACAAGGAGTCAGACTGATGCACCTCCGCCGTCCGGCGGCCATCGCCGCCGCCGTGCTCATCGCGCTCCCCGTCGCCGCGTGCGGGCGCAAGGCCACACCGACGTCCAACGGCGTCTCCGGCAACGGCTCCGGCGGCGCCGGCGCCGGCGGCGGCGCGAGCGCGCAGCAGAAGCCGACGACGCCCGCCGCCTCCGGCACCACCGGCGCGGTGACCTGGGCGACCTACCGCGAGGTGCAGACCCTGGACCCGATCCAGGCGTTCGACTACCCGGAGAACACGGTCATCACCTCGATGTGCGACTCGCTGCTCCAGCAGCAGCCCGACGGCAGCTCGCAGCCCGGCCTGGCCACCAAGGTCGACCAGCCCGATCCCACCACGATCGTCCTGACCATCAACACGAGCGCGAAGTTCTGGGACGGCAAGGCCGTGTCGTCCGCGGACGTCGTCTACAGCCTCCGGCGCAACACCAACAAGGCGCTGGCGGGCTTCTACGGCGCCGTGTTCGAGAACGTCTCCTCGATCTCGGCCGGCGGCGCCGACAAGGTCACGATCAAGCTCTCCAAGCCGGACAACTGGCTGCTGGGCGAGCTCTCGCAGATGCCGGGGATCGTGCTCGAGAAGGCCTACGTGGAGCGCAAGGGCAAGTCCTTCGGCACGCCGTCGGGCGGGACGATGTGCACCGGCCCGTTCAAGCTCGACTCCTGGAAGCCGGGGACGTCGCTCACCGCGGTCAAGAACGACGGCTGGTGGGGCTCGCCCAAGCCGCAGGCGCAGTCGGTGGTGTTCAAGGGCGTGCCGGACGACTCGAGCCTCACCACCGGCCTGCTGACCAACGAGATCACCGGCACCTACCCGCAGCCGCTGACCACGCTCGACCAGCTCAAGGCCAGCCAGAAGGTCAAGGTCTACGCGGGCCCGTCGTTCGCCTCCGACGCGCTGGTGATCTCCGATCTCAAGGGGACGCTGAAGGACGTCAAGGTGCGCCAGGCGCTGTCGATGGCCATCGACCGCCAGGCCTACATCAACACGCTCTACAAGGGCTACGCCACGATGCCGCGCACGCTGGCCAACCCGGGCACGTGGGGCTATGAGAAGGACGTCTTCCAGGCCGACTGGAACAAGCTGCCCGAGCCGAAGATGAACGTCGCCAAGGCCAAGCAGCTCATCCAGCAGGCGCACGCGGCCGGCCAGGAGATCGTCATCGGCACCAGCAGCGAGATCAACTCGCTGGAGACCGCGGCCAACGCGGTCCGCCAGGCCGCGATCAGCATCGGCCTGAAGGCGCGGCTGAAGTCGGTGTCGGCGGCCAACTACATCAACTTCTTCACCGACCCCAAGGCGCGCGAGGGCGTCGACGGCTTCCTCACCGTC
Source organism: Solirubrobacteraceae bacterium (assembly GCA_025935735.1). Next base: position 24,140 of record JAICUS010000004.1, read on the forward strand.
AACTACCCCGACTACGCCGACCCGGCGGCGCTTTACAACACGGTCGTGATGCCGGACGGCAGCCAGAACTACGACGGCTTCAGCGACCCGCGGATCACGGCGGCGATGAACGAGGCGCGCACGACGACCGACCAGTCCAAGCGCGCGCAGATGACCGCCAAGGCCGGCGACCTGATCATGGAGACGCTGCCCTGGATCCCGCTGGCCGATCCGGACACGGTGGTGATCATGGACAGCCGCGTGACCGGCGCGCCGTCGTCGTTCCAGTACATGGGCGGCCCGTGGGCCGCGTCGATCGGCGCCGCGAAGTAGCCATGCTGAAGTTCGTCGCCCGCCGGCTGGGGATGCTGGTGCTGGCGCTGCTCGTGGCCAGCTTCGTCATCTACGCGTCGCTGTCGATCGCGCCCGGCAACCCGCTGTCGGTGCTGACCGGCGGGCGGACGCTGCCGCCGGAGGCGCTCGCCGTGCTGCGCGCCCGCTACCACCTCGACGAGTCGCTGCCCGCCCAGTACTGGCACTGGCTGACGGGCGCCCTGCACGGAGACCTGGGCGACTCGATCGCGCTGCGCGAGAGCGTGAACACGCTGATCGGCCAGCGCGCCGGGGTGACGCTCGGGCTCGTGGCGTACGCGTCGGTGCTGATCCTGCTGTTCGGTATCGGCTCCGGCATCCTGGCCGGGCTGCGCCGCGGCGCCGTGGACACGTCGGTGATCGTGAGCACGACCGTGCTCGCCGCCGTGCCGTCGTTCGTGGCGGCGATCGTGCTGATCAGCGTGTTCGCGGTCAAGCTCGGCTGGTTCCCGGCGCTGGACGCTGGCACCGGCTTCGGCGACCGCCTGTGGCACCTGACGCTGCCGGCCGTCGCGCTCGCGCTCTCCGCGCTGGCCATCGTCGCCCGCGTGACCCGGGTGAGCGTGCGCGAGGAGATGGGGCGCGAGCACGTGCAGACCGCGGTGAGCCGCGGCCTGCCCGGCCACCTCGTGCTGCGCCGGCACGTGCTGCGCAACGCCGCGATCCCGATCACCACGGTGACGGGCATCACGATCGCCTCGCTGATCGCGCTGTCCGCGGTGGTCGAGCGGGCGTTCAGCCTCAACGGGCTGGGCTCGGCCCTGGTCAGCGCCGCGGCGTCGAAGGACTTCGCGGTCGTGCAGGGCATCTCGCTGCTGCTGGTCACCGCGTTCGTCGTGGTCAACACGGTGGTCGACCTGCTCTACGCGGTGCTCGACCCGCGGGTCGCGCTGGGGAGCCGGGCGCAGTGAGCACGGTCGCCGTCTCCACCGCCATCCGCCGCCGCGGCCGCTCGGCGGTGCGCAGCGACAAGGTGGCGATCGCCTGCCTGATCGTGATCGGGCTGGCCGTCTTCGTGGCGATCTTCGGCACCGCGATCGCGCCGCACGACCCCAACGAGTCCAACCTCAACAACGCCTACCTCGGGCCGTCCGCCGACCACCTGCTCGGCTTCGACGGGCAGGGCCGCGACCTCTTCTCGCGGCTGCTGGCCGGCGCCCGGACGGCGATCCTCGGGCCGGCCGCGGTGGTCGGGCTGTCGCTGATCGCCGGGGTGCTGCTCGCCGTGGTCGCCGCCTGGCGCGGCGGCTGGCTGGACTCGGCGATCTCGGTGACGCTGGACATCCTGTTCGCGTTCCCCGGCATCCTGCTGGCCGTCCTGGCGGCGGCCGTGTTCGGGCCCGGGCTGACCGCCGCCGCGCTCTCGCTCGCCGTGGCCTACACGCCGTACGTGGCCCGCGTGCTGCGCAGCGCGGCCGTGCGCGAGCGGGCGCGCGAGTACATCGCGGCCTGCGAGGTCCAGGGGCTGTCGGCCTGGGCGATCTGCGGCCGCCACCTCGTGCCCAACGTGGCGCCGCTGATCGTCGCCCAGGGCACGCTGCTGTTCGCCTACGCCATGGTCGACCTCGCGGCCGTCTCGTTCCTCGGGCTCGGCGTGCAGGCGCCGCAGTCGGACTGGGGCGTGATGGTCGGCACGGGCCAGCCGGGCGTGCTGCAGGGCTACCCGGAGGAGTCGCTCGCGGCCGGCCTCTCCATCGTGGTCGTCGTCGTGGCCGTCAACCTGCTCGGCGAGCGGCTCGCCCAGCGCCACCAGGAGCGCCGATGACCGATCTGCACTACCTGTCCGCCACCGAGGCCATCGCGGCGTTCCGCGCGCGCGAGCTCTCGCCGGTCGCGCTGCTGGAGGCGGTGATCGCCCGCGCCGAGGAGGTCGAGCCGACCGTCAACGCGCTCTGCCACACGTTCTACGAGGAGGCGCGCGAGCAGGCCCGCGCGGCCGAGCGCCGCTACGCGAGCGGCGACGCGCGGGCGCTCGAGGGTCTCCCCGTGGCGATCAAGGAGGAGGAGGCGGTCGCGGGCCAGCCGTGGACGCAGGGCTCTCTGATCTACAAGGACCAGGTGGCCGACTACAGCTCGGCGTTCGCCCGCCGGCACCTCGACGCCGGCGCGATCGTCCACGCCCGCACGACCGCGCCGGAGTTCTCCTGCGCGGGGTTCACGCGGTCGCGGCTGTGGGGCGTGACCCGCAACCCGTGGAACCCGCGCTACGGGGTCGGCGGCTCCTCGGGCGGGTCGGGTGCCGCGCTCGCCGCGGGCACGACGACGCTGGCGTCCGGCTCGGACATCGGCGGCTCGATCCGCATCCCGGCCTCGTTCAACGGCGTGGTGGGCTTCAAGCCGCCGTACGGGCGCGTGCCCTGCGACCCGCCGTTCAACCTCGACACGTACTGCCACTGCGGCCCGCTGGCCCGCACGGTCGCCGACTGCGCCTTGTATGAGAACGTGCTGGCCGGCCCGGACCCGTCGGACATCGTGTCGCTGCGGCCGAAGTACGAGCTGCCCGCGACGTTCGACGCCGAGGGCCTGCGCGTCGCGCTGAGCGCCGACCTCGGCTGGGCCGTCGACCCCGAGGTGCGGGCGAACACGCTGGCGGTGGGGGAGGCGCTGCGCCGCGCCGGCGTGACCGTGGACGAGGTCGACCTGGTCGTCCCGCGCGACGACGTCATGATCGCCACCGCGATCCACTTCCGGGCGATGTTCATCGACTGGATCGCCAAGACGGTCCGCGAGCACCCGGACGAGGTGTGTGCGTACTCGGCGGACCAGGAGCGCTGGTGCGACGAGATCGCGGGCGGGCGCACGTACGCCGACGGCCTCGAGCTCGAGGCGCAGTTGTACGCGCCGGTGGGCGCGCTGCTGGAGGACTACGACGCGCTGATCTGCCCGACGAGCGGCACGCGCGGCCTGGACGCCGACGACGAGTACGTCGGCCACGGCCTGGAGGTGGGCGGCGAGGAGATCCCGTACTACTTCGCCTCGCTGCTCACGCCGGTGTTCAACGTGATGAGCCGGCTGCCGGTGCTCGCCGTCCCGTCCGGGTTCGCCGACAACGGCGTGCCCACCGGCGTGCAGATCGCCGGGCGCTCCTACGACGACGTCACGGTCTTCCGGGTCGGCGCGGCGCTGGAGCGCGAGCGGCCGTGGCACGAGCACCCGGCGACGGTGATTCCCGCATGACCGCGCTGCTGGAGATCGCCGGGCTGAGCGCCGAGCTGCCGGTGGAGGGCTCCTACCGGACGGTGCTGCACGACGTCTCGCTGGCGATCGGCGAGGGCGAGGCGCTCGGGCTGGTCGGCGAGTCGGGCTCGGGCAAGTCGATGACCGCCCGCGCCGTGGCCCGGCTGCTGCCGCTCGGCGCGCGCACCACGGGCGCGATCCGCTTCGACGGCGCCGACGTGCCGGCGGGCGGCGGCGCGCTGCGCCGCTATCGCGAGCGCGTGGTGACGATCTTCCAGGACCCGCGCGCGCACGTGAACCCGGTCCGGCGGATCGGCGACTTCATGACCGAGGGGCTGCGGATGCACGACGTGCCGCGCGCCGAAGCGGCCCGGCGGGCGGTCGACGCGCTGCGCGACGTGGGCATCGAGGACGGCGCGCGCCGCCTGGAGCAGTACCCGCACGAGCTCTCCGGCGGCCTGCTGCAGCGGGTGATGATCGCCACCATGCTGCTGGGCGAGCCGCGGCTGGTGCTGGCCGACGAGCCGACCACGGCGCTCGACGTCACCACCCAGGCCGAGGTGATGGCGATCCTCGACGAGCTGCGGCGCGACCGCGGCCTCTCACTGCTGTTCATCACCCACGACCTCGAGCTGGCCGCCGCCGTCTGCGACCGCACCGCGGTGATGTACGCCGGCCAGATCGTGGAGACCCGCGCGTCCTCGCTGCTGGACCGCGACCCGCTGCACCCGTACACGGCGGCGCTGGCCGCCGCCCGGCCGGACATCGGCGCCACCGCGCACCGGCTGGCGGCGATCCCGGGGCGGCCGGTGTCGGCGTTCGAGGCGCCGGACGGCTGCCCGTTCGCCCCGCGCTGCGCGTTCGCCCAGGACCGCTGCCGCGCCGGCCGGCCGCCGCTGCGCGCGCTGGACGGCGGCGAGGTCCGCTGCGTGCGGGCCGAGGAGCTGCGCGGCCGGCTGATGGAGGCGATGGCCCGTGCCTGACGCAGTCCTTGAGGCCACCGGCCTGCGCAAGGAGTACGGCGAGCTCGTGGCCGTCGACGACGTCGACCTGACCGTGCCCGCGGGCGGGTCGCTGGCCATCGTCGGCGAGTCCGGCTCGGGCAAGACGACCGTGGCCAAGATGCTCACCGGGCTGACCGCGCCGACCGCGGGGACGATCACCGCCTGCGGGCGCGACCGCTCGACGCCCGCCCGCTCGGCCCGCGAGCGGCGCCGGCGCGGGTCCGAGGTGCAGATCGTCTTCCAGGACCCGTACTCGAGCCTCGATCCGCGCCAGACGGCCGAGCGCGCGATCGCCGAGGTGCTGCGCCTGCACCGCGGCGGGGCCGATCCGGCGCGGGTGCGCGAGCTGTGCGACCTGGTCGGGCTGGACGAGCGCCAGTCGCGCGCGCTGCCCCGCGCGCTGTCCGGCGGCCAGCGCCAGCGCATCGCCATCGCCCGCGCGCTGGCGGCCGAGCCGCGCGTGGTCATCCTCGACGAGTCGGTGGCCGCGCTGGACGTGTCGATCCAGGCGCAGATCCTCAACCTCCTGGCCGACATCCGCGAGCGGACCGGCATCTGCTACGTGCTGATCAGCCACGACCTCGCCGTCGTGCGCCAGATCACCGACGAGGCGATCGTCATGTACCGCGGCCGGGTGGTGGAGCGCGGCCCGACCGCGCAGGTGCTCGACTCGCCGCAGGACGACTACACCCGCCGGCTGCGGGCCAGCGTGCCCCGGCCGGGCTGGAAGCCCCAGAGACGACAGCGAGAGGTGCCCGCATGAACCTTGCCCTGGTCGGCGCCGCCGTGCGCACGCTCGACCCCGCGAAGCCGTCCGCCACCGCCGTGGCCGTGCGCGACGGGACGATCGCCGCGGTCGGCTCCGACGCCGAGATCCGCGAGTTGTGCGACGCGCGGACCGAGGTCGTCGACCTGGGCGGCGCGGCCGTCGTCCCGGGCCTGATCGACAGCCACATGCACCCGTTCATGGGCGCGCTGACCGCCCGCGGCGCGGACCTGCTCGGCGTCACCTCGCTCGAGGAGGTGCTGCGCCGGGTGGGCGACGAGCGGGCGCGCTGCGCGCCCGGCGAGTGGGTGCTCGGCTGGGGGCTGGAGTACAACGCGCTGGCCGGCGTGGACACCCACGGCGCGCTGTTCGAGGCGGCGACCGGCGGCGCGCCGATGCTGCTCACCTACATGGACTTCCACACGGCGCTGGCCTCGCCGCGGGCGCTCGAGCTGGCCGGCGTGACCGGGCCGCGCACGTTCGAGGAGCACGCCGAGGTGGTGTGCGTGGACGGGGCGCCGACCGGCGAGCTGCGCGAGCGCGCGGCGATGGACCTCGTGCACGACGCGATGCCCGAGCTGACCGCCGAGCAGCGCTACCGGCTGTGCGCGCAGCAGCTGCGACGGCTTGCCGCGGTCGGGATCACCGGCACGCACGCCATGGACGGCGACCTGTCGACCCACGAGCTGCTGCGCGAGCTGGAGGGCAACGGCGACCTGGTGACCCGGATCGTCACGCCGTTCTGGTTCGGGCCGGAGTCGACCGAGGCGGAATGGGCCGCGGTCGCGCCGCACCGCGACGCCCGCGGGCGGCGCTGGAAGGGCGGCTCGGCCAAGTTCTTCATCGACGGCGTGATCGACTCGGGCACCGGCTGGCTGTACGAGCCGGACGCGCTCGGCGACGGCACCGCGCCGTTCTGGCCCGACCCCGCGCACTATCGCGCGGCGGTGAAGTACTTCGCGTCGCGCGGCTACCGCTGCGCCACCCATGCCACCGGCGACCGCGGCGTGCGCGAGGCGCTGGACGCCTACCGCGAGGCCGGCGCCGCGCC
>JAICUS010000825.1 GCA_025935735.1 Solirubrobacteraceae bacterium
AGCGCGAACGCGGCCATCGCGGCGATCCCCAGCGCGGTGAGCACGAACAGCGTGAACCGCGGGTGCTGGGCGAAGAACGCCAGGTCAAACGCCGGCAGCTTGGAGAAGTCCGGCGGCTTCGGGAACACGCCCTGGGAGAACGCGAAGATCAGCACCGGCACGGCGATCGAGATGTCGAACCCGAACTCGACGAAGAACGCCGCCGCCACCGCCGGGTAGCTCGAGCCGGGCACCGAGGTCTTGGTCAGGAACAGCCGGACGACGTCGCCGCTGCGCGCCGGGATCACCGAGTTGAAGCCATAGCCCGCGAAGTACGCGCCCCAGATCCGCCGGAACGCGATGCGCTCGTCCGGATAGGCCGCGCGCAGGATGTGGAACGACGCCCGGGCCCGCAGCGTGAGATAGACCGTGAACGCCACCAGCGCCAGCAGCAGCGAGAGGAAATTGACGTGGGCCAGGCGCGAGAAGAACTGCCCGACCGCGTCGAAGAAGGAGGAGAACGAGTCCCCGAGCGAGGCGAGCGGCGGCATCTCGCTCACTAGCGTGTCACGCGCAGGGGGATCACGAACGCGCCGGTGAGCGCGGCCACCACGGCGGCGCCGAGGAAGCCCAGGCGCGGGTCGGCGTGGTAGAGCGGCAGCCACATCACCGGCGCGGCCGCGGTGCCGGCGAACTTGAACGCCGAGACGACCGACGTCCCGCCCGCCCGGTTGCCCGGCACGGCCTCGACGGCCAGCGTGTTGATCCCCGCCCAGATCAGCGCCGAGCCCAGCCCGGCGGCGAACCACAGCACCGCCAGGACGGCGGCGCTGCCGGCGAAGCCCAGCGCGCCCACGAGCACCGCGCAGGCCGCGGCGCCGGCCAGCGCCACCGGCACGCGGCCGTAGCGGTCCACCGCGTCGCCGGACGGCCGGCCGACCAGCATGCCGGCGATCCCGAAGCCGGCCAGCAGCAAGCCGCGGGTCAGCGACGCCAGGCCGAAGTCGTCGGCCGCGAAGATCGCCACGAGGAAGCTCACGCCGGTCACCCCGGCGTAGCCGGCGAACCCGGCGGCGCTGAGCAGCGCCACCCGGCGGGTCATCACCGCCCGCAGCCGCGCCACCGTCTCACGCGGGCCGGCGTCGGCGGGCGGCAGGAACGCCAGCCCGAGCGCCACCACGGCGGGCACGAGGAAGGCCAGCCGCCAGTCGATCGCCCCGAGCGCGCCCCCGCACAGCGGCGAGAGCGCCACGGCCGCGGTCTGGACGGCGGCGAACGTGCCCACGGCGCGGCCGATCTGCGCCGGCGGCACCTCGTCGGCCAGCCCCGCCAGCAGCAGCGGCGACAGGAACGCGTTCGCCGCGCCCTGCAGCGCGCGGGCCGCCAGGAACGCGCCGACCCCGGGCGCGACGCCCGCGAGCAGCGAGAACGCCGCGTAGGCGACGTAGCCGCTGCGCACGACCCGCCGGCGCCCGAACCGCTCCCCGAGCGTCCCCGACACGAGCTGCAGCACCGCGAACGGGACGAAGTAGACGGGGATCCCCGCGGCCACCGTCCCGGTGCTCGCGTCGAACGCGTCGCGCAGCTGCGGCACGAGCACGGCGAGCACGCCGCCGCCGAACGGCCCGAGGAAGCCGCCGATGTAGAGGGGAAGGGTGCCGTGCCCGCGCGACCGCACGGCCGCTCAGGCTAGGAGGCGGCCACGCTCCGGCGCGGAACCGGTGAGGACTGCACGATCGACGTCGTCGTCTGGCCGTAGGGCGTGAACCGGTCGATGACCTCCTCCAGGTGCTCGACCGAGCGCACGTGCAGCTTCATGTAGAAGCAGTCCTCGCCGGTCACCCGGTGGCACTCGACGACCTCGGGCGTGTCGCGGGCCACGTCGGCCACCTTGGGGATCTGCCGTGGCGCCGGGCGCATCCGCAGGATCGCGGCGAACGCGTAGCCGAGCGCGCGCGGGTCGACCTCCGCGCGGTAGCCGGCGATCACGCCCTCGCGCTCGAGCCGGGCGAGCCGCTCGGCCACCGCGGG
>JAICUS010000884.1 GCA_025935735.1 Solirubrobacteraceae bacterium
GCCGCCGGCGCCGCGCTCCTCGCCGCCATCGCGCTGCTCGGCCTGACCACCCGGGCGGCCCGCGCGAGGAGCGCGGCGTAGCGGCGTGCGATCATCGCGCGGGTGCTGCGCGTCCACCGGATCCCGTTCTCCACGAACGTCGAGCGGGTGGCGATCGCCGCCGGCCTGAAGGGCCTGTCGGTCGAGTGGGTCGACCACGATCCGGCGGACCGCGGCGCGATCCGCGCGCTCAGCGGCCAGGATCTCTTCCCCGTGGCCGAGCTCCCCGGCGGCCGGCTGCTCCACGACTCGCCCGTGATCCTTCGCGCGCTGGACGAGCTCGCGCCCGACCCGCCGCTGTGGCCGGCCGACCCCACCGCCCGGGCGGCCGCCGACGTGTTCGCCGAGTGGTTCAACCAGGTCTGGAAGGGCCCGCCGAACCGGATCGCCGACGGCGCCGAGCAGCCCGGCGACCGCGCGTGGCTCGCGGGCTCGCGCGACGTCTTCGAGGGGCTGCTCGCCGCCCGCCCGTACCTGCTGGGCGAGCAACCCGGGATCGCCGACGTCCTCGCGTACCCCTTCCTGCGCTATGGCCGAGGTGTGTCACCCGGCGATGACGACCCGTTCCACGCCGTACTGGCCGCGCACCTGGACCCGTCGCCGGGGCACCCCCGGCTGGACGCCTGGCTCGGCCGCTGCGCCGCCCTGCCGCAGGCCTGACCGGGTTCCGGCGCGGCTCGGCCGAAAAGGAGGCCGGGTTTGACCGGTTCTGACTAAGACACGACCGGATTGACCGCGCACGGAGCGGGGAAGTGGCACGGCGGGTTTCCACAACTCGCAGGGGAGGAGAAGGAGATGTCAGCATCCCGCGCGCCGCTCGGCGCGCTTGCGGTCGCCGGCGCGGCGGCCGCGCTCGCCGTGGCCGTCGCGGCGCCGTCGGCGCACGCCACGCGTGCTCACACCGCCCAGCAGCAGGCCGGCTCGCTGCCGTACGAGAACGCCCGGCTGCCGGTGTCAAGGCGCGTCGACGACCTGCTCTCGCGCATGACGCTGGCCGAGAAGATCGGCCAGATGACCCAGGCCGAGCGCGCCGAGGTCGACACCGACACGGCGCGGATCACCCGCGACAACCTGGGCAGCGTGCTGTCCGGCGGCGGCTCGGTGCCGACGCCGAACACGCCCACCGCCTGGGCCGACATGGTCGACCGCTACCAGCAGGCGGCGCTGAACACGCGCCTGCACATCCCGCTGATCTACGGCGTCGACACCGTGCACGGCGACGGCAACATGTACGGCGCGACCGTGTTCCCGCACAACATCGGCCTGGGCGCGTCGCGCGACCCGGCGCTGGTGCGCGACGTCGAGCACGTGGCCGCCGAGGAGACGCGCACCACCGGCCCGCAGTGGGCGTTCGCGCCGTGCATCTGCGTGGCCCGCGACGACCGCTGGGGCCGCACGTATGAGTCCTTCGGCGAGGACCCGCGGCTCGTGCAGGAGATGGAGACCGCGATCGACGGCTTCCAGGGCCCGCCCGGCCACCTCAGCGACCCCGACCGCGTGCTGGCCACCGC
>JAICUS010000638.1 GCA_025935735.1 Solirubrobacteraceae bacterium
CACCACGTCGCGATGGTCAAGGGCGAGGTCGCGGGCAAGGAGGACGTGCTGGTCCGGGTTCATAGCGAATGCCTGACCGGCGACGTGTTCCACTCGCTGCGCTGCGACTGCGGCGAGCAGCTGGAGTCGGCGCTGGCGATGATCGAGCGCGAGGGCCGCGGCGTCCTGCTGTACCTCGCCCAGGAGGGCCGCGGGATCGGCCTGCTCAACAAGCTCAAGGCCTACAACCTGCAGGACCGCGGACTGGACACGGTCGATGCGAACCTGGAGCTCGGGTTGCCGGTCGACCTGCGCGACTACGGCATCGGCGCCCAGATCCTGGCCGACCTCGGGCTGTCGTCGATCCGCATCCTGACGAACAACCCCAAGAAGATCCGCGGCCTGGAGGGCTACGGGCTGTCCGTGACGGCCCAGGTGCCGATCGAGCACGCCCCGAACCCGCACAACGAGGCCTACCTGCGCGCCAAGCGCAACCGCCTCGGCCACACGCTCCACCACCAGGCGCTCGCGCTCGACGAGCAGATGGTCCACGACGAGCAGGTCGAGGACCGCCGCCGCGAGCGGGACGCCCGGTGACCTTCGACCTAAGCTTCGCAATAGTGGTCGGGCGCTTCTACGGCGAATTGGCGGAGCGCCTGGTCGCCGGCGCCCAGCGGGCGTTCGCCGCGGCGGGGGAGGGCGAGGCCGACGTGTTCGACGTCCCGGGCGCCTTCGAGCTCCCGCTGGCCGCGCTCTACCTGGCCGACAGCGGCCGCTACGACGGCGTCGCCTGCCTCGGCGCGGTCATCCGCGGCGAGACCTCGCACTACGACTACGTGTGCGCCGAGGCCGCCCGCGGCATCCAGGACGTCCAGCTGCACACCGGCATCCCATGCTCGTTCGGCGTGCTGACGGTCGAGAACATGGACCAGGCGCTCGCCCGCACGGGTGGCGGGAAGCGCGACCAGGGCGCGCATGCCGCCGAAGCGGTCGTGACCCTGGCGCGTTTGAAGGCGTCGCTGGGCTGAGCGCGGCAGCGGCTCAGCCGTCGCCCTTGCCCGGCTTCGGGCCGTGGCCCTTGTGCTTGCCCGGGCCGCCGTTGCCCGCCTCCTCCTGCGCCTTGCGCAGGAGCGCCTCGACCGTGCCGTTCTGGTTGTCGAAGCGCTGCAGGCGCTCCTGGAGGATCGGGATGGCCTCCTGGGGGCGACCGGAGCGGACGAGCGCGTCGGCGAGGTCGTACATGGCGTAGGCGCACGGGTCGACGGCGTTGGAGCTGCCGCACGCCTGGACGGCGCCCTGGAGGTCGGTGATCGCGGCCGGGTAGTTGCCGGCCAGCAGCTCGTTGTGGCCCTTGGCCTGGAGCGCCGAGGGGTCCCCGGTCGCCGCGGCCGTCTGGGTCGGCGTCGGCGTGGGCGTCGCGGTCTGCGTGGGGGTGGGCGTCGGCGTGGCCGTCTTGGTCGGCGTCGGCGTCGGCGTGCTCGTCTTGGTCGGCGTGGCCTTCGGCGTCTTGTGCGGGGTGGCCGTCGGCGTGTTGGACGCGTGGTGCTGCGGCGAGCCCCCGCCGTTGGCCAGCAGGATGATGCCCAGCACCGCGAGGACGACCAGCGCGCCCAGCCCGATCAGCAGCGGCGCGCCGCGCCGCCGGTCAGGTCCGGCGACCGCGCCCGCGCGCCCGTTCCCGTTGGCCGGCGGGGCGCCGCCGCGGCGCCGGGTCGCGGGGCCGCCCGCCACGGCCCGCTCGCGCGGGGTCGGCTCGGGGACGGCCGCGGCCGCAGCCGCCGCGCGTGTCTTGCGTCCCATGCGCCGCGTCGGCGTGGTCTCGTCCGCGGTCACGGTCCGCTCCAGCGCGTCCACCAGCGCGGCGCTGGAGGGCCAGCGGTCGCCCGGATCCTTCGCCAGTCCCTTCTCCAACGCCGCGTCAACCGCCGGTGACAGCGCCTGGTCGCGGGAGGAGGCCGGCGGCGGCGGATCCTCGACGTGCGCCCGCGCCTGGGCGGCGAAGTGCTCGGCCTCGAACGGGCGCGTGCCGGTCAGCAGCTCGTAGGCCACCACCGCCAGCGCGTAGCGGTCCGACGCGGGCGTCGCGGCCTCGCCCATCGCCTGCTCGGGGGACAGGTAGGCGGCGGTCCCCAGCACCTGGCCGGTGGCGGTGAGCTGGTCCTCCCACGCCAGGCGGGCGATCCCGAAGTCGGCCACGCCGAGCCGGTCATGGGCGTCCAGCAGCAGGTTCGCCGGCTTGATGTCGCGGTGGACGACGCCGGCGTCGTGCGCGGCGTCCAGGGCGGAGCCCGCCTCGCGCAGCCAGCCCAGCGCGGTCGCGTGCGGGATCGGATCGCCTGAGCGCAGCCGGTCGCCCACGGAGCCGCCGCGCATGATCTCCATCACCAGGAAGACGCGGTCGTTGTGCTCGCCGACGTCGTAGATCGTCACCACGTTCGGGTGCGAGGACAGGCCGGCCGCGGCGCGCGCCTCGCGCTGGAAGCGGCGGCGGGCGCGCTCGTCGGTCCCGAGGTGGGTCGCCAGCACCTTGACCGCGACGTCGCGGTCCAGCAACTCGTCGTGCGCCTCCCACACGGACGCCATGCCGCCGTTCGCCAGATGGCGGACGACGCGGTAGCGATCGGGCAGAGAGATGCGATCCGGGGTCACCGGGGGCATCGCATAGACGGTACCCGCCGCCTCGGCTCCTATACTCCGACGCCCCATGGCCCGCATCTGTCACTCCTGCGGCAAGCGCCCGGCGTTCGGCCAGAGCCGCTCGCACTCGATGGTCGCCACCAAGCGCCGGTTCGACGCGAACCTCCAGAAGGTCCGCATCACCGAGAAGGGCGCGCCGAAGCGCGTGTACGTCTGCACGCGTTGCCTGAAGGCAGGCAAGGTCACGAAGGCCTGATCGGCCCGCCGTGGCCGATCCCAGTCTCCTCCGCTTCCGCCTCGTCATAGAGGCTGCCCTCGCGGAGTTGGAGGCACGCCGCGAGGAGGTCAACGACCTCAACGTCTTCCCGGTGGCCGACGGCGACACCGGCGACAACATGGCGCTGACCATGCGCGCCGTGCTGGACGAGCTCGATCACCTCTCCACGCAGGGTGAGATCGACGAGATCGGCCGCGCCCAGCTCGTCGACTCCGTGGCCCGCGCGGCGCTGCTCGGCGCCCGCGGCAACTCGGGAGTCATCCTCAGCCAGCTCATCCGCGGCGCGGCGGAGGAGCTCATCTCCCGCCCCGGCGAGCTGATCGACCCGGTGCTGGTGGCCGCCGCGATGGCCCGCGCCGCC
>JAICUS010000645.1 GCA_025935735.1 Solirubrobacteraceae bacterium
CAACACCGCGTCGTTCGTCGCCGTGCTCGGCGCGGCCACCTCCCAGATCTCCTACACCGCCTCCAAGGGCGCGGTCCTGTCTCTGTCGCGCGAGCTCGGCGTCGAGTTCGCCCGCCGCGGTGTGCGCGTCAACGCGCTGTGCCCCGGCCCGGTCGACACGCCGCTGCTGCGCGAGCTCTACGCCGCCGACCCGGCCAAGGCCGCCCGCCGCCTGATCCACATCCCGATGGGCCGCTTCGCCCTCGCCTCCGAGATCGCCTCCGCCGCCCTGTTCCTCGCGTCTGACGAGTCCGCCTACGTGACCGCCTCGACGTTCATGGTCGACGGCGGGATCTCCGGCGCCTACGTCACACCGGAGTGAGCCTCGTCGCCTCGGTGGACGTCTCCGCGCTGCCGCTGTTCGGCGGGGTGCATCTCGACGCGGACGCGCAGGGGCGCGCGGTGCTCGGCTGGCAGCACCTGCGCGGCTCGCGCTTCGTCGTCGAGGTCGCCGACGTGCGTGACGGGCGTCTCGCCGGACCGCCGCGCCGCCTGTGGCGCTCGGGCGGGAACGCCGACCTGGGCGATCTCGACGTCGCGGGCTCGGGCAGCCGATCGTCGCGTGGCGGCGGCCTTCGGGCGAGCTGCGGATGGCGGCCGGCCCGGCGTTCGCGCCGGCCGTCCTGACGCCGGAGCGGGACACGGCGGCCGGCACGTTGACCGCCGGCACCCGCGGAGACGTGCTGGCGACGTGTATCACGCACTCCTCGGCGTTCGCGGGCGCACCGTCCGCGCTCGTCGCGAGCGTCTCGCGGCTGGGCGGTGCGTTCTCGCCGGGTGTGTCGCTCGGGGCGTTCGGGGCGCACCCGCTCGCCGCGGCGCTGGCGGCGGACGGCAGCGGTGCCGTCGGCTGGTCTGCCGGCACCGAGCGGCGCTGGCGGCCGGTCGTGCGCACGCTCTCGGCCGATGGAGCGTGGAGTCCGCCGCGAGCGCTCTCGAAGACCGGTGAGGGCGAAGCGCTGGCACTCGCCGGCGCGCCCGGAGGACCGGTCACCGTGGCGTGGACCGAGCGCCGTCGCGACCACCGCCACGTCGTGCTGCGACTGGCTCGCCTCGGCCCCTGAGCCGGCTGCCTCACCGGCGGGCGCGGATGACCTGTGCCATCACGCGCGTGTCGGGGCAGGTGCGCCCGCGGACCGTCACCCGCTCGCCTCCGCGGAGATAGGGCAGGCCCGAGCGGCGCGGGCCGTGGTAGCGCGTGTGCCCGTCGATCAGCACGATCTTCCGCCCCACCAGCAACCGCGGAGAGCCGCTGTGCGGGTCGAGCACCCCCCGGACCTTGACCGGCCGCGAGCAGCGGTGCCGGAGGTCGCTCGTCCAGCGCCTCCGGACGCCGAACACGAACAGCAGCAGCCGCTCACCGTCGTCGACCGCGTACGACGACACCTCCCGCGGCCACGGCTCGCCCGCGGTCCACTCCGGGTGCGGCGCCTCCCCGTGCTCGCGCACCGCCTCATGCTGAGCCGCGCACCGTTCGCCGGGTCTTGCCGGGCGGCTAGGCCGCGTCGGCGACCGCGATGCAGCCGATCGAGATCAGCAGCCCCTGGGGCAGCGGCGCCTGGATGACCATTCGGGCCGGCGGGTCGGCCGGGAACGCGTCGGCGAACAGCTCGTTCACGACGGGGAAGTCGGCGATGTCGGCCACGAGCACCGTCGTATTGACGACGCGCGAGAGGCCGCTGCCGCCGGCGCGCAGAACGGAGTCGACGTTGCGCATCGCCTGCCGCGCCTGCGCGGCGAACCCTTCGGCGACCGCGCCGGACTCCGGGTCGATGCCCGGCTGGCCGGAGACGTAGAGGAAGTCGCCGGCGCGCACGCCGGGCGAGTAAGGGCCGATCGTCTTGGGCACGCCCGGACCGGCGATGGTGTCGCGGCTGATGCTCACGGGACTGCGACCGTACGCGCGCCCGCTCCGGCGGACAATCGGGGTCCGACCCCGGACTTTGCGCCCTACGCCGCCACGGCGAGCACGAGTTGCACCGCCGCCATCGCCGCAAGTCTTCCGCCCGACGACGTGTTCGGCGGCGGCGCCGGCCTACGGCGCGACGACGAGCTTGAGCACGTCGCGGCGGCCTGACTCGAGCTCGCCGAACGCGGTCGCGACGTCGTCGAGGGCGAACCGGCGCGTCAGGCTCTCCCCGGCGGGCAGCACGCCGGCGGCCAGCATCTCCATCGCGATCCGGAAGTCGTCGCGCGTGTACATCTGGACGCCGACCAGGGCGCGCTCGCCGCGCTGGAGCACGACGCCGTCGACCCGCAGGTCGGCCGGCGTGATCCCCACCAGGACAGCGCGGCCGCCGTTGCGGGTCAGCGCGAGCGCCTGCTCGGCCGTGGCCTGGCCGCCGACGCAGTCGAACGCCACGTCGACGCCCTCCGGGCGGATCTCGTCGCGCACGTAGTCGGCCAGCGGCACGCTGCCCGTGTCCACCGTGCGCCCGGCGCCGAGGCGCTCGGCGAGCCGCAGGCGGTCCGCGGCCATGTCGGCGAGCACGATCCGCTCGACGCCCTGGTGGCGCAGCGCGAGCGCCGTGAACAGCCCGATCGGCCCGGCGCCGACGATCAGCACCTCCTCGTCCGGGCGCACGGCGCCGCGGGCCGCGGCGTGGACGCCGACCGCCAGCGGCTCGACGAACACCCGCCGGTCGGCCGGCACGTCCGCGCGCATCGGGATGAGGTTGGCCGCCGGCACGCTGACGAAGTCGCCCAGGCCGCCCGGGTGCTCGCCCCCGATGAACGTCATCCGCGCGCAGACGTGCGGCTGGCCGAGCCGGCAGTTGTGGCACTCACCGCAGCCGATCGGCGGGAACACGGCGACGGGCTCCCCTGCGGCCTCGCCCACCTCGACGGTCCCGTGGAACTCGTGGCCCAGCAGCAGCGGCGGGCGCAGCTTCGGGTGCGCGCCGGAGTAGAGCTTCAGGTCCGAGCCGCACAGGCCGCACTCGGCCACCCGGACGATCGCCTCCCCCGCGCCCGGCTCGTCCAGCTCGCGGGTCTGCAGCTCGATCGCGCCCGGCGCGCTGACTCGTGCGGCTCGCGTGTTCATGATGCCCCATGGAATATCGCACGCTCGGGCGCAGCGGCTGCGCCGTCTCCACCCTCGCGCTCGGCACGATGACGTTCGGCGCCGAGTCCGGCGAGGCCGAGGCGCACGCCCAGCTCGACGCGTTCTGCGCC
>JAICUS010000347.1 GCA_025935735.1 Solirubrobacteraceae bacterium
GGCGATCTCCTTGCGCAGGTCCGCGGCGGGGTCGCCGGGGCAGCTCGGGCAGGCGGCGCGCAGCACGCGCGGGGTGGCGCGTATCGGGGTGTCGGAGAACACGTTGACGCCGGCGTGGGGGACGACGGAGTCGAGCACCAGCCCGCGCACGGCGTTGGGGTGCGCCAGCGCGTAGCGCTCGGCCACGTAGGTCCCGTAGGAGACGCCGTCGAGCACCATCCGGTCGGCGTGCAGCGCCTGGCGCAGCGCGTCGAGGTCGGCGATGGTGTCCGTGGTCGAGAAGAACCGGCGCCTCGGCCCGATCGCGGCCGCGCAGGCCCGGACGGCGCGCGCGGTCGGCGGGGCGAGGTCCGACGCGCCCATCTCGCGCTGCAGCGCCGGGCAGCGCAGCGCGCCCCGGCCGGTGCCGCGCTGGTCGATCGTCACGAGCCGGACCCGGTGGGCCAGGCCGGGGAGCAGCGCGCGGACGCGGGGGAGGATGAAGATCGCCGCCTCGCCCGGGCCGCCGCTGAGCAGCAGCACGACCGGCGCGCGGCGCGGCCCGGTCGTCGCCACCCGCAGCCGCAGCGTCCCCGGCGAGCCGCCGCTGCGGTCGAGCGGCACGCGCAGCACCGAGCAGGTGAGCGAGCCGTCCTCGGGGCACGGCCGCGCGCCCCGCAGCCGCGGGACCGGCGTCGGCGCCGGCGTCGCCGTCGCGCTCTCGGTCGCGGTCGCGGTCGACGTGGCCGTCGCGGCCGGCGTCCGTGTCAACGCGGCGCGACGATGCGCGCCGCCGCCGCAGCCGGCGGCGAGGCAGCCCGCGAGCGCCACCGCGACCGCACGACGCGCCATCGGCCGACCGTACTCCGCCGGCGCGGGCTGCCGCGCGGCGGCACGTACCTCGGGGAGCGCAGGTGCCGCCCGGGTGCCCGGTTCGTTTCCCGCGGCCGCGAACCGGAGATCCAGCGTCCATGGCCCGGGAAACCGTCGAGACGCGGATACCCGCGCGGCTGGACCGGCTGCCCTGGAGCGGGTGGCACTGGCTCGTGGTGCTCGGCCTCGGCACCGTGTGGATCCTCGACGGGCTCGAGGTGACGATCGTCGGCGCGATCGGCAGCCGGCTGTCCGAGAAGGGGGCGCTGGACATCAGCGCCTACCAGGTGGCGGTCGGCGGCACGTTCTACATCGCCGGCGCCGCCGTGGGCGCGCTCGGCTTCGGCTATCTCACCGACCGGCTCGGGCGCAAGAAGCTCTTCCTGGCCAGCCTCGGGCTCTACCTGGTGGCCACCGTGCTCACCGGCCTGAGCTGGAGCGCGGGCTCGTTCTGGGCGTTCCGGTTCTGCACCGGCCTGGGCATCGGCGGCGAGTACTCGGCGATCAACTCGGCCATCGACGAGCTGATCCCCGCCCGCGCCCGCGGCTGGGTCGACCTGGCGATCAACGGCTCCTACTGGCTCGGCGCCGCGGCCGGCGCGGCGCTGTCGGGCGTCCTGCTCGACGAGTCGCTGTTCGGGACCGACACCGGCTGGCGGCTGGCGTTCTTCCTCGGCGCGGTGCTCGCGCTGGGGATCATGTTCGTGCGCCGCAACGTGCCCGAGAGTCCGCGCTGGCTGATGATCCACGGCCGCGACGAGGAGGCCGAGCGGCTCGTCGACGAGATCGAGCGCGACGTGTCCGAGCGCACCGGGCAGACGTTGCGCGAGCCGCGCGAGTCGCTCGAGATCGAGCAGCGCGGCTCGACCGGGTTCGTGGAGATCGCCCGCACGCTGTTCTCGCGCTACCCGTCGCGCTCGTTCCTGGGCTTCATGCTGCTCGCCACCCAGGCGTTCGTCTACAACGCCGTGCTGTTCACGTTCTCCAGCGTGCTCACTGCGTTGTTCAAGGTCGACTCGGCCGTGGCCGGCCTGTACCTGATCCCGTTCGGGATCGCCAACTTCCTCGGCGCGCTCGCCCTCGGCCGGCTGTTCGACACGGTGGGGCGGCGGCCGATGATCTCCGGTACCTACTTCGTCGCGGCGGCGATCCTCGCGGGGCTCGCCGCGCTGGTGGCGGGCGACGCGCTCGGCGTCTGGGGCTACATGGGGCTGCTGTGCGCGGCGTTCTTCGTCGCCTCGGCGGCCGCGTCGGCCGGGTACCTCACGGTCAGCGAGACGTTCCCGCTGGAGATCCGGGCGATGGCCATCGCGCTGTTCTACGCCGTCTCCACCGGGATCGGCGGCGCGGCCGGCCCGCTGGTGTTCGGCAAGCTGCTCGGCGGCTCGGATCCCTCGAAGGTGGCCGTCGGCTACTGGATCGCCGCGGGGCTGATGGCGCTCGCGGCGGTGACCGAGATCATCTTCGGCGTGGACGCCGAGCAGAAGTCGCTGGAGAAGGTGGCCGAGCCGCTGTCCGCGCAGGAGGCGACGTGAGCTCGCGCCGCATCTGGGCCCCGCGGCCGTCGATGACCCGCGCGCCCGACCCGGACCTCGACACCGAGGCCGACACCCTCGTCCGCCTGCTGCGCGAGCAGGGCCCGCTCGACGCGGCCACCCTGCGCCGCCTGGCCGAGTCCCGCTACTGGGGCCCGGGCGTGTTCGCCGCCGCGCTCAGCCACGCCCGAGCGCAGGGCAAGATCCGCCGCACGCGCTTCCGCACGTACGACATCCCCCGCTGACGGGGACTGTCCCCTTTATCCGCGCGGCCCGGCAGGAATCGCGCGCGGAGCGGGGACTTTTTCCTAAAGGGGACTGTCCCCTTTAGGCGGCTTCGAGGACCGCCGGCTCGGGGCCGCAGGCGAGGAGGTCGGCGACGAGGCGGTCGACGCGCTCCTCGATCCAGCGGCCACTGGTGACCAGGTGCTCGGCGAGGCGGCTCATGTCGAGCAGGGACTCGCGGGCCTCGGCGAGGTCGGCGGCGAAGATCAGGGTGTCGGCCGCATCGCGGATGCGGCTCTGCTCGGCCGGCAGGAGCTTGGTGGGCCCCAGCTCTGCGAGTGTCTGGACGACGCGCCCGTAGGCCTGTGTGCGATCGCTGGTCATGGGTGGTGGCTCTCCTTGCCCGGGTCTTCGTCACAAGAGCAACGAACCTTGAGTCCTGATACGGGCGGGGGGTGCACATCTGTTCGACCCCGGGGACGACTCGGGGTCCCTCAGGGTGATCCCCAATGGCCGGCCGGCCGTCGCGGGGCGATCTTCCACCTATGACCCAGGACGCCCCGCTCCCGCCGCGCGATCATGACCCGACCATGGAGGAGCCCCGCCGGCTGACCCGCTCCACCACCGACAAGTACGTGGCCGGTGTGTCCGGTGGGCTCGGCCGCTGGTTCGGGCTGGACCCGACGCTGTTCCGGGTCGCCTTCGGCGTGTCGATCGTGTTCGGCGGCATCGGCATCCTCGCCTATGTCGCGCTGTGGCTGTTCTTGCCCACCGACGACGGCGAGCCGTCGTTCATGGAGAGCCGCTCGCGGGCGACGACGGTCGCGGCGATCGCGATCCTCGGCGTGATCGGGCTGACGATGCTCGGCCCGCCGCGCTTCCTGATCGGCCCGGGGCTGTTCGTCTGCGTGGTCGTGCTGGGCGGCGGCGTCCTGTTCTACCGCTCGCTGGGCGGCAGCGTGCGCGAGGACCCGGCCCGGGCGGTCGCCCGCGGGACGCTCGTGCTGCTGCTGGTCGTCGCCGCGCTCGGGGCGGCCACCGGCGTCGGCTTCATCGCGGCGATCGGCGGCGGCACCGCCGAGGCGATCCTCGCCGTGTTCGCCGGCCTCGGGCTGATCGCCGCCGGCCTGCTCGGCGGCCCGCGCTGGCTGCTGCTGCCGGTCGTGGTGCTGCTGGTCCCGCTGGCGATCGTCTCGGCCGCCGGGATCGACCTGCACGGCGGCGTCGGCCACCGCGAGTACCGCCCGACCGGCGTGGCCGACCTGCGGCCGGAGTACCGGCTCGGGGCCGGCGACCTCGACCTCGACCTGCGCGGGGTGCAGCTGCCGTCCGGCCGGACGAACGTGAAGGTCGTCGTGGGCGTCGGGGCCGCCCGCATCCGCCTGCCGCACGGCGCCTGCTCGGACACCGACGCGCAGATCGGCGCGGGCGCCACCGACCTGCCGGACCGCGCGCAGCACGGCTTCGACGTCGCCGTGGCCGACGCCGCCGTGCCGCACGCCGACCGGCCCGTGGTGCACATCGACGCCGACGTGGGCCTCGGGTACCTGCGTGTCGAGGACGGCGCGGGCTGCGCATGAGCCGCCGGCGCGCCGACCGCACGCTCGTGGCCGCCGGACTGGCCACCGTCGCGCTCGGCGCGCTGCTGCTGCTCGACCAGCTCGGGGTGATCGACCTGCGCTTCGGCTACACGGCGCCGGCCGTGCTCGCGGCGTTCGGCGCGGTGCTCCTCACCGCCGGACTGTCGGAATGAAGCGCGACCCGGCCAACGGCATCGTGGCCGGCGTCTGCGCGGGCTTCGGCGCCCGCCTGGGCATCGACCCGCTGCTGCTGCGGATCGGCTTCGTGGCCACGCTGATCGCCGGCGGGGTCGGGATCCCGCTCTACGCGGTCGCCTGGTACATGATCCCGGCCGAGGGGCCGGAGCGGCCGGTCGTGTCGCGGCTGCTCAACCGCCGCGACACCTGGCTGGTCGGCGCCGGGCTCGGCTGCCTGGTGCTCGCGCTGATCCTGCTGCTGCGCCAGTGGGGGCTGTGGTTCTTCTCCGGCAACGTCGTCTGGCCGCTGGTGCTCGCGGTGGCGGGCGGCGGGCTGATCTGGCGCCAGTCGCAGACGGCGCCGGAGCGTGAGGAAGCCGGCGAGGCCCGCACGCTGCGGCTGCCGCGGCCGGCGGCGAACCGGGCCGGCGTGGGCGCGGCGCTCGTGGTCGGCGGCGCGCTGATCTTCCTGTCGGTCAACAACGCGTTCAAGCCGGCCAAGGACGTCGTCCTGCCGCTCGTGGTGATCCTCGTGGCGGCGGCGATCATCCTCGCGCCGTGGTGGCTGCGCCTCGTGCGCGGCCTGGCGTCCGAGCGGGCGGAGCGCATCCGCTCGCAGGAGCGCGCCGAGGTGGCCGCCCACCTGCACGACTCGGTGCTGCAGACGCTCGCGCTCGTCCAGCGCCGGGCGGACGACCCGCGCGAGGTGGCCGCACTCGCCCGCCGGCAGGAGCGCGAGCTGCGGGCGTGGCTGAACAACAGCCGCGTCACCGGCACGTTCGCCGCGGCGCTCGACGCCGCCGCGTCCGAGGTCGAGGGCGACCATCACGTGCCGATCGAGGTCGTGACCGTGGGCGACGCGCCGCTCGACGACCGCGCCGCGGCGCTCGTGGCCGCGGTCCGCGAGGCGCTGGTGAACGCCTCGAAGTTCGCGGGGCCGGAGCCGATCGCCGTCTACGCGGAGGTCGAGGACGGCCGCTTCGAGGTGTTCGTGCGCGACCGCGGACCCGGCTTCGATCCCGAGGCGGTGCCGGGGGACCGGCGCGGCGTGAAGGACTCTATCGTCGGTCGCATGGAACGCCACGGCGGCACGGCCACGGTCCACTCGCGGCCCGGCCACGGCACCGAGGTCGAGCTGGTGATCGAGCCGTGACGAGCGTCGTCATCGTCGACGACCATCAGCTGTTCCGCGCCGGCGTGCGGGCCGAGCTCGCGGGGCTGGTCGACGTGCTCGGCGACGCCGCCACCGTCGAGGACGCCGTGCGGATGGTCGCCGACCTCGAACCCGACGTGGTGCTGCTCGACGTGCACATGCCGGGCGGCGGCGGCCTCGAGGTGATCCGCCAGTCCGCTCCGGCCCAGCGCTTCCTCGCCCTGTCGGTGTCCGACGCGCCCGAGGACGTGATCGCGATCGTCCGCGCGGGCGCCCGCGGCTACGTGACCAAGACGATCTCCGGGCCCGAGCTGGCCGACGCGATCCGCCGCGTGGCCGACGGCGACGCCGTCTTCTCCCCGCGGCTGGCCGGCTTCGTGCTGGACGCCTTCGCCTCGCTGGCGCCGGCGGAGGTGGACCCCGAGCTCGACCAGCTGACCACGCGCGAGCGCGAGGTCCTGCGCCACATCGCCCGCGGCTACCTGTACAAGGAGATCGCCGCGCGGCTGGGGATCTCCACCAAGACCGTGGAGGCGCACGTCTCGGCGGTGCTGCGCAAGCTGCAGCTCTCCTCGCGCCACGAGCTCTCCCGCTGGGCGGTGCAGCGACGCCTGGTGGATTGACCGCGCTGCTCGCCGAGGTCCGCGCCCACGCCGGCTGCGGCTTCGAGCCGTGCGAGAGCTGCTCGGGCTGCGTGCCCGGCGAGGGGAACCCGGAGGCCGGCGTGATGCTGGTCGGCGAGGCGCCCGGGGCCACCGAGGACCAGCTCGGGCGCCCGTTCGTCGGCCGCTCGGGCAGGCTGCTGGACGAGGCGCTGGCGCAGGCCGGGCTCGGGCGCGGCGACGTCTGGATCACCAACGTCGTCAAGGCGCGCCCGCCGGGCAACCGCGACCCGCGGGTGGCCGAGGTGGCGCACTGGCTGCCGGTGCTCGAGCGCGAGCTGTCGCTCGTCGACCCGCGCGTCGTGGTGCCGCGCGGCCGCCACGCGCTGGCCCACTTCGCCCCGGGCGTCCGGATCTCCGACGTGCACGGGACCGCGCTGCCGTTCGGCGCGCGCACGCTGTTCCCGCTCTACCACCCGGCCGCGGCGCTGCGCGGCACCCGAATGCGCGAGAC
>JAICUS010000120.1 GCA_025935735.1 Solirubrobacteraceae bacterium
CCACCGCTCCGATCGCCGTACGCGGGTGTTCGACGCGATGGGGTCTTCAATGAGGCGAGTGGGGTTCATAGTCACGGCGATCTGCGCGGTCCTGACCGCGCTGGCCCTCGCGCCCGCGGCGCGGGCGGACGGGAGCGCCCCCAGCGGGTGCGTCGACGGCTGGCACAGCCCGGCGGGCAAGACGCTGGATCTCGGCATCCACGCCAGCCCGGCGGACGGGGGGACGCTGGCGACCGCCACGATCACGCTCAACGGCACGACGGTCGCGAGCCGGCCGCTGCCCGCCGACACGCCCGGCTGCACCGGGACCGACATCCAGAAGGCCGGCGTGCCGCTGGCCTTCGACACGCGGAGCTTCGCCGACGGCGTCTACCGCCTCGTCGTGACCGTGACGGACGCCGACGGGATTTCCGCCGCCATCAAGGACGTCCCGAGCTTCGAGATCTTCAACCCCCCGCCCGGCTCGAGCTCGGCGACGCTGACCATCGGCAGCGGCGTCCCGGCCCCGCCGCCGCAGGTCAACCCGGGCGGCGGCGTGCTCGGCGCCTCGGCCGGCGCGTGCGTGAAGCCGAAGCTCTCGATGCGGCTCAGCCAGAAGCCGCTGCGCATCCGCAAGGGCGTGCCGGTGCTCGTCAAGGGCAAGCGCTACCGCTTCACCGGCCGGCTGACCTGCCTGGTCAACCACAGGCGCGTCTCGGCGCCGAAGCGCACGAGGATCGAGCTGCGGCAGATCGTCCACGGCAAGTCGCACCTGAAGGGGCACGGCACGGTCGGGTCGCACGGCAAGATCGTCGTGCGCTTCTCCGTCCCGCGCTCGCGCACGCTGGAGTTCCGCTTCATCACCACGGACAAGAAGGTGACCCGGGTCCGCATCAAGGTGCGGGTCGTGAAGGTCGCCGCGCACAAGAAGCACCACAAGAGGCACGGGAAGGGCTGAGGAATGAGGGTTGTGAAGATCCTGCTCGGGGCGGCGCTGGCCGCGGCGGTCGCGCCGGCGGCGGCGGCCCGCGCGCAGACGCCGCCGGTGGGCGGCGGGACCGGCGTCGGCGGCGTCGTGCCGAGCTATCTGGAGCTCATCCTGGGCAAGCCGACGTCGTCGTTCGCGAGCTTCCACAAGGCGCGGACGTACACGTCGAGCTTCCGGGCGATGGTCACCGCGACCGACAAGCCGACGCTGCTCACCCTGGCCGACGGCGACGCCACATCGGGCTCGCGGCTCGGCCGGCTGATGAGCGGGTCGCACCGGATGCCGCAGCCGCTGGAGGCGACCGTCGGGCGGGCGGCCTTCCAGGGGCTCGACGCGTCGATCGACCCGCTGCTGGCGACCTACTCCGGCGCGGTGTCGCGCAAGACCACCACGGTCAAGCTGCGCCAGAAGGTCCGCGGCAAGGCCACGGGCACCTACCACAAGATCATCTTGGTCACGCTCTCCTCGCAGACGCCCTAGCGCGCGAGCCCGAGCACGACGGACACAGCAGGCAGCACAAAAGGAGACAGGAACAGTGGAGTTGGCAAGGAGTCGGCGCGTCGCCGGCGCGGCTGTCCTCGCGGTCGCGGGCGTCGCGACAGGAGCGGTGATCGCGCACGCGGACAGCCGGGCGCCCGTCGCGCGGGCGGCGGCCAACGGCGGCGTGTCGCTGCGGCCGGACACCGTCGAGCACGTCGCCTCGAAGGGCCGTGCCGGGTTCGTGACGATCAAGAACACCACCAACGGCACGCTCAAGATGCGCGTGACCGTGCGGCCGTGGTCGCAGAACCGGTTCAGCGGCAACGTCGCCCCGAACTACCGGGCGAACCTCACCCCGTACGTCAAGGCGAGCAGGATGAGCTTCCGCCTGCGGGCCCACAGGTCCAAGCGGATGTCCATCCGCGTGCGCCGCACGCCGCCGCACGGCTCGCTCTACGCCGCGCTGGAGGTGTTCGGCAAGCAGGTGCACAAGAAGGCGCGCAACGGGATCATCCCGCAGTACCGGATCGTCGGCCGCGTGCGGCTGAACCCGAAGCACCGCCGCCCGGCCGCGCGCATCGGCACCGCGAACCTGATCGGCCGCGGCAAGGGCCGCACGCTGATCCTGCAGGTGCGCAACACCGGCAACACGCTCGACGCGGTCTCCGGCACGGCGAACATCACCGGCCCGATGACCAAGACCGTCAACCTGACGCCGGCCACCATCGTGCCCGGCCAGACCGTGTTCGTGAAGGCGCTCAACGTCAGCCGGATGAAGCGCGGCTTCTACCACGTGCAGTTCAACCTGACGCAGGGCACGCGCCACTACACGGCCAGGCGCATCTTCCGGCTGCGCTAGTGGCGCAGGAACTCCGGCCGCGGCTCGACGGGCCGCGGCCGGCCGACGTGGTGGCCCTGGGGCGAGCCTGTGGGTGCGCCACCCGCGACGGCCGCTTGTGCGGCCGCCGCGGCGGATGGTGTCCATCCGGCCAGTTCTTTGACCATGCCCGGCGTGGCGCAGAGCTAAGAGCCGCCACGGCGGCGCGTGTGACATAGGCTTGGGGCCCCCGCCCCGCCGGCCGTGTACCCGCGCCTTCACCTCTCCCGCCGCTCCGGCTGCCTGCTCCGCGAGTCTCGCGCGGACCCGGATGCCTTCGCGGACTTCTACGACGCCTACGCGGAGCGGGTGCTCCTGTACTTCGCCCGCCGCGTCTTGGACGTCGACACCGCGTTCGACATGCTGTCGGAGACGTTCGCCAAGGCGCTCGAGCGCCGCCACCAGTTCCGCGGGCAGACGGCCGAGGAGGAGCAGGGCTGGCTGTTCTCGATCGCCCGCAGCGAGCTGTCGCACTTCTGGCGCGACGGCCGGGTGGAGCGCTCGGCGCTCGCCCGTCTCGGCGTGCCCGTGCCGGGGCTCAGCGACCCCGAGATCGAGCGCATCGAGCAGCTCGCGGGGCTGAGCGCGCTGGCGGCGCCGCTGGCCGACGCGATGGCCTCGCTGCCCGAGGAGCAGCGCCGGGCCGTCGAGCTGCGGGTCATCGACGAGTGCGGCTACGCCGACGTCGCCGTGGTGCTCGGGGTCAGCGAGCAGACCGCCCGGTCCCGCGTCTCGCGCGGGCTGCGAGCCCTGGCGTGCCGGCTGCCCGAGCCGGCGGCGATGCTGGAGGACGCGGCATGAGCCAGGCGCCCGAGCAGCGGCTCCCGGCGCTCGACGAGCTGCGCGAGCGCCTGCGCGCGGCCGCGCACCGCGAGCTGGCCGCAGCCGTGCCGCGCCGCCGGCGCCGCCGCCGCCGGCGGGTCGCCGGGCTGCTGGCCGCCGGCGTGCTCGTCGCCGCGGGCGCGGCCGGCGCGGCCCAGCTGATCTCCACCGGCGAGCCCGTGCGCGACGCCCGGGAGGGCATCCTCGCCGGCTTCCGGCCCGGACCGGGGCCGTCGCAGCTGCCGCTGATCGCACGCGACCCGGGCGGCGGGCCGGCCTGGGGCGTGCGCGTCTACACCGCCCGCAACGGCGACCGCTGCGCGGTCGCCGGCGTGGTCAACGGCGCGGCCCTCGGGCAGCTGAGCGGCGGCCGCTTCCACCCGTACCCCGACGCCTACGCCGGCGCCTGCGGCCACCCTGGGCACCCGTTCGGCAACGCGCAACTGGACCGCGGCCGCACGCTGGTGTACGGGATCGCCCGCCCGGGGGCGCGGCGCGTGACGATCGCGGTCGGCGGCGGCCGGCCGAACCCGGTGCCGACCGGCCGCGGCGGCGCGTTCCTGGCCGTCTACCGCGGCGAGGTCCTGGCCCGGGACCTGAAGATCGACTACAGCGGATAGCACCGGCGCCCGGAATACGCCGGGTTCTCGCGGGCCGCGAGGCGACCCGCCGTATTCGCGGCCGCCGGTGCTAGGCGACCGCGTGCAGCGGGGCGCCGAACCCCGCGCTCACAGCGATCGCGGCGGCCTCTCCGCGCGAGGCGGCGCCGAGCTTGGCCAGCACGTTGGCCACGTGGAACTTGACCGTGTTCTCCGAGATGCCCAGGGTGGCGGCGATCTGGCGGTTGCGGCGGCCGCGCACGAGCTGGCCGAGCACCTCGACCTCGCGCGGGTTCAGCGCGTCCAGCGGGCCGGCGGGAACGGCGGTGTCGCGCACCGGGCCCAGCGGCAGCCGCGCGTGCACGTGCGAGCCCCAGCCGGGCACGCTCTCCACCCGCAGCTCGCCGTCCACCGCCCGCGCGCGGGCGGTCAGCGCGTGCAGCGCGAGGCCCTCTTCGGCGAGCCGGCCCGGGCCGTCGTCGCGCACGCTGACCCGCAGCTCGTCGCCGTCCTGCTCCCACGCGACCCGGATGCGGCCCACGTCCGCCTGCTGCTCGAGCATGGTCACGACCGCGCCGCGCACGATCGCCCGCGCGGCCTGGGCGACCGTTCCCGGCAGCGTGCCGTCGGCGGCCGCGGGCGGGGCGAACTCCAGCTCGGCCGAGCTGTAGCGCACGAGCGGGCGCAGCTCGTCGCGCAGCAGCGCGAACGCCTGCGTGGCGGGCTCGTCGGTCAGCTCGCGCTCGCGCCGGGCGGCCGAGCGCAGCTCGACCAGGGCGGAGGCGGCGAGGTCGGTGGCGGCCCGGCGGGCGGCGCGGTCGTCGAGGTCGCGGGCGCGCAGCGTGCCCAGCAGGGCGGCCAGCGCGGCGGCGTGCGCCTCGGTGAGCTCGGCGGTGACGCGGGCGCGCTCGCTCGCGGCCTGGCGGGAAGCGGCCAGCGCGGTCGGCTCGGCCTCCTCGATCGCGTGGCCCATCCGCTCGGCGGCCACGGTCCACAGCCGCTGCACGAGCCCGACGGTCTCCGGGTCCGGCTCGGCGCCGTCGGGCAGCACGAGCACGAGCAGCGAGCCCGCGCCGGCCGCGACGGCCAGGACGGGGCGCTCCTCGCCGGCCACGACAGCGGCGCCGCGCCAGGCTTCGCCCACCCGCACGGTGGCGGCGAGCCGCGCGAGGTCGGCGCTGGTGATCCGCTCGGCCACGCCGGATTCGCCGTGCACGGTCATCGGCGAGCGCGCGCACGCGCCCGCGAGCACGGCCGCGGCCCGGTGCGGCAGCACGCCGCTCAGCGCCGTGGATATGCGCCGCGTGGCATCCTCGGGCGGCGCCGCGAAGACGTCGATCAGGGCATCGAGGGCCTGGGTCGCTTGCACGCTCAAAAGGATAGTGCGCCGGGTGGGTGGGCCGTATTCCCCATTCGGATGGGTAGGTCGGGCCACCCGAACTCGCGGGTGCATCTCGTCGCTCGGCGCGCCACTATGTTGCGCGGTCAACCACCTTCCAGGAGGCAAGCTGTGAGCGCCATCAAGACTTCCGTCCCGACCGGGACCTGGGTCGCCGACAAGGCTCATTCCCGCGTCGAGTTCGCCATCAAGCACATGGGCATCGCCACCGTCCGCGGCAGCTTCGGCGATTTCGCGGGCACGCTGGAGATCGGCGAGAACGGCGCGCGGGCGTTCGGCACGGTCGAGGTCGCGTCGATCACCACCGGCGAGGAGGCGCGCGACAACCACCTCAAGTCCGCCGACTTCTTCGACGCCGAGAACATCCCGCAGATCCAGTTCGAGTCGACGAGCATCGAGCCGCTCGACGACGAGGAGTTCCGCATCACCGGCAACCTGACGATGCACGGCATCACCAAGGAGGTCGTGCTGCACGCCGAGTACCAGGGCACCGACATCGACCCGTGGGGCGGCACCCGCATCGGCCTCGAGGTCACCGGCCAGATCA
The DNA here is from genome assembly GCA_025935735.1 of Solirubrobacteraceae bacterium. Next base: position 5,692 of record JAICUS010000120.1, read on the forward strand.
ACCGCTCCGACTGGGACATGAAGTTCAACCAGATGCTCGGCAGCGGCAACATGATGGTCGCCGACAAGGTCAAGCTGGAGATCGACGTCTCCGCGGTCAAGCAGGAGGCGTAGTGCGGCTGGGGGCGACCCACCTCACGGTGACGGACCTCGACCGCTCGGTCGCGTTCTACCAGGACGCGATCGGGCTCCGGGTCCACCGCCGCGACGACGGGGTGGCCGCCCTCGGCACCGGCGCCGACGACGTGCTGGTGCTCACCGAGCAGCCCGGCGCCCGGCCTCCCGGGCGCCACGCGGGCCTCTACCACGTCGCGCTGCTCTACCCCTCGCGCGAGGAGCTCGCGCAGGCGCTGCACCGGGTCGTGGCCACGCGCTCGCCGGTGGAGGGGATGTCCGACCACGGCACGCACGAGGCGATCTACCTGCCCGACCCGGACGGCAACGGGCTCGAGCTCGCGGCCGACCGGCCGCGTGACGAGTGGCCCGAGCTGACCGCCTACGGGATCGGCCCGCAGCCGCTGGACGTGCGGGACCTGTCTGCGCAGGCCGGCGAGCCGCGCCGGCAGGCGGAGGGCGTGCGGACGGGCCACCTGCACCTGCACGTCGCCGACATCGACGCGGCGCGCGAGTTCTACCGCGACGTCGTCGGCTTGGATGTGATGACCGAGATGCCGACGGCCGTGTTCCTGGCGCACGACGGCTACCACCATCACGTGGCCGTCAACGTGTGGCGCGGGCGCGGCGTGCCGCCGGCGCCGGAGGTTGCCGTGGGGCTGCGCCACTGGACGATCGAGCTCTCCGACGGCGACGACTTCGCCGCGCGCGAGGGCCTGCTGCGCGACCCGTCCGGCAACGCCGTCCTGCTGACGAGAGGAGACGAGTCGTGATCGAGCCGCGCGAGCGGGCCGCGAACCCGATCGACCCGGGTGCCACGATCGGCCACGTCCACCTGCGCACGGCGGACATCGACCGGGTGCGCAAGTTCTATGTCGACGTGCTCGGCTTCGACGTGATCTTCGAGGCGCGCGACGTGCCGGGCTGGGGGACGACGGGCGACACGCTGTTCCTGTCGGCCGGCGGCTACCACCACCACCTCGGCTTCAACACGTGGAAGTCGGCCGGCGGGCCGCCGCAGCCCGACGGCGTGGCGGGCCTGCACCACGTGGCGATCCTCTACCCGACCCGCGCGGGCCTGGCCGACGCGGTGCGCCGGCTGCAGGCGGTCGACTGGCCGCTGCGCCAGCTCGCCGACCACGGCACCCACGAGGCCGTCTACGTCAGCGACCCGGACGGCAACGACGTCGAGCTCTACTGGGACCGCCCGCCCGACCAGTGGCCCCGCGACGCCGAGGGCAAGCTGGCCTTCGCCGGCGGCGAGCTGGACCTCGACGACCTGCTGCGCGATTCCTAGCACCCGCGCGGCCGCCCGCCCCCTCGCCGCGCCGCCCCACCCCCGCGCGGGCCGTCATCATCCCGGCCCGTGCATGTCGACCGCCGGGAGCTGGCCGCGATCTTCGCCGGCGGGTTCGCCGGCGCCGTGGCCCGCGCCGAGCTGGCGGCGGCGCTGCCCGCGGGCGCGGGGGAGTGGCCGTGGGCGACGTTCGCGGTCAACATCGTCGGCGCCTTCCTGTTGGGCTACGCGGTCACGCGGCTGCAGGAGCGGCTGCCGCTGTCGGCCTACCGCCGGCCGTTCATCGGCACCGGCGTGTGCGGCGCGCTGACCACGTTCTCCACCATGCAGCTCGAGCTGGTGCGGATGCCGGTCGGCCTGGCGGCGGCCTACGCCGGCACGAGCATCGCCGCCGGCTTCCTCGCCGTGGCCGCCGGGACGAACCTCGTGCGCCGCCCGTGAGCGCGCTCGTCGTGCTCGCCGTGGGCTTCGTCGGCGGCCTCGGGGCGATCGCCCGCTTCGCGCTCGACGGCGCGGTCACGGCCCGGCTCGGGCGCCAGCTCCCGTTCGGCACGCTGGCCGTCAACCTCTCCGGCGCCTTCGCTCTCGGCGTGCTCGCCGCCACCCTCTCCGGCGACGCCTATCGCATCGCCGGCACCGGCTTCCTTGGCGCCTACACGACCTTCAGCACCTGGATGTTCGAGAGCCACCGCCTCGGCGAGGACGGCCGCCTCCGCGCCGCCGCCCTGAACATCGCCGTCAGCCTCGCCCTCGGCCTCACCGCCTCCTGGCTCGGCCGCCACCTCGGCACCGCCATCTAAACAAACCTAAAGGGGACTGTCCCCTTTAGGTGGCGTGCGGCCGCGCAACCCCGCCGGTTACAGGCGAAACCCGGCAACGGGGACTGTCCCCTTTAGGTGAGCTCTCCGCAGAGGTCGCGGGTCATGCGGGTGCGGACTTCGGACGGTGAGTGGCCCTCGGAAAGCAGGACGACGAGCTTCGCGTAGGCCGCCTCGGTGGTCAGGTCGAGGCCGCCGATGGCTCCCGCGGCGACCAGCGGGGCGCTGGCGGCGTAGGCGCCGAGGTCGACGCGGCCGTCGAGGCACTGGCTGACCGCGACGACGACGACGCCCCGGGCGGCGCCCTCGGCGAGGGCGGCGAGCAGCGCGGGGTCGCGGTCCGGGAGGTTGCCCGCGCCGTAGGCCTCGAGCACGAGGCCGCGGGCGGGTGGGGCGAGCGCGGCGCGCAGGAGGTCCGCCGGCATGCCCGGGTAGAGCCGCAGCAGCCGCACCGGGGCGCCGAGCGCGTCCGGGAGCCGCACGCCGCGTGGCTCCGGCGCCCGTAGCCGCGCCGGGTCGAGCGCGATCTCCACGCCGGCGGAGCCCAGCGGCGGCAGGTTCGGCGAGGAGAACGCCTCGAAGCCGCTCGCGCTCTCCTTCACCGCCCGGCAGCCGCGCAGGATGCGCGAGCCGAACACCAGGCAGACCTCGCGTACGTCGGCGCGCGCCGCCACCAGGACGGCGGTGAGCAGGTTCTGCCGGCCGTCGCTGCGCAGCACGCCGATCGGGATCTGCGCGCCCGTGACGACCACCGGCCGGCCGAGCCCGCGCAGCAGGAAGGCCAGCGCCGACGCGGTGTAGGCCATCGTGTCCGTCCCGTGCAGGACGACGAAGCCGTCGAACTCGTCCGCCCGCGCCCGCGCCGCGATGTCGCGGGCGATCGCCAGCCAGTCCGCCGGCCGCGCGTTGGCGGAGTCCAGCAGCGGCGCGTGCTCGTTGACCACCAGCTCCGGCACCTCCGCCTCGACCAACTCCGGCACGCCCGCGATCGCCGCGCTCAGATATCCCGGCACCGGCGCGTAGCCCGCCTCCGTGGCCCGCATCCCGATCGTGCCGCCCGCGTAGACGACGTAGACCCGCCGGCGCGCCGTCATTGCGCGAGCGAGTCGAAGTGCGCCTGGGCGTCCGGCGCCCACCGCTCGTGGCGCTCGTGGAAGAGCTGGTGCGCCCGCCGGCGCGGCCAGTCGCGGGGCAGCAGGTCCGCGGGCAGGTCGGGATCGACGAACGGGAAGCGCCGCCAGGCGTGCACCAGTGCGGTCTGGGCGGCGAACGTGGCCTCGCCGCCGCGGGGGCGCGCGCGGGAGAAGTCGGCGATGAACTGCTCGTAGGTCTCGCGCAGCCCCGGCAGGTCCCACGCCTCCGAGATGACGCGCGACGTGTCGCCGAACGCGCCCAGCTCCGCCCGGAAGGACAGCAGCTGCGCCGGCGGCGACGCCTGCACGAGCGCCTCGCGGCCGACGTGAGGCGTGATCCACAGCCCGCCGCCGAGCGACCCGAATCCCGCCCAGGCGAGCTGCGTCGTCAGCCGGTGGCGCAGCTCGCGCCGCTGCTCGGGCACCCGCAGCACGAGCAGCAGCCAGCGCCCGTCCCAGGCCGCCGGCTCGCCGAAGCCGTAGATCCGCCGCGCGCCGTCGCGCAGCAGCTCGGCGGTCGGCGCCTGGAGCCGCATGCGCGAGCGCCGGCCGATCCGCTCGGCGCTCAGCCACCCCTCGCGCGTCGAGCGCACCACGGCCTGGCGCGCCGCCGACGCCGTGTAGCCGAGCAGCCGCAGCGACGCGATCAGCGCCTCCTGCCAGGCCCCGTCCGGCCGCGGCAGCAGGTACTCGCCCAGCACGGTGAGCAGCGTCGAGCGCGCCGCGGGGGCGCCCACCGACCGCCGGCGGAGCACGTCGTTCACGCGCCGGGACTCTATGCTCGCTGGCCATGCTCGCGGTGACCGGTGGGACCGTCGCGGACGTGTACTCCGGCACGTGGGTCGAGGCCAACGTGGAGATCGAGGGCGACCGGATCGTCTACGTCGGGCCGCGCGAGCCGCCGCGGGGCGCGGCGCGGATCAACGCCCGCGGCAAGGTGGTCGCCCCCGGCTACGTCGAGCCGCACACGCACCCGTGGTGCCTGTACTCGCCGGCCAGCCTGCTGGAGGCGGCGGTGCCGGACGGTACGACCACGCTCGTCTACGACAACCTGTTCTTCTTCCTCGCGCACGGCGTCGAGGGCCTGCGCCGGATCGTCGAGGCGACGAACGCCGCGCCCGCCCACATCCGCTGGGTGGCCCGGCTGGCGCCGCAGTCGGCCTATCCCGACGAGGCGCAGCGCTTCGCCACCGAGCTCGTCGCGCCGCTGCTGCGCTGGCCCGAGGTGGTGGCCAGCGGCGAGATCACCGGCTGGGCGCGCGTGGCCCGGGGCGACGCGCGCCTGCTGGCCGGGATCGCCGCCGCCAAGGCGGCCCGCCGCCGCGTCGAGGGCCACAACGCCGGCGCGTCCTACGAGCGCCTGGCCCAGCTGTCCGCCGCCGGCATCTCGGCCGACCACGAGGGCATCGACGGCCAGGACGCCCTCAACCGGCTGCGGCTCGGGATGTGGACGATGCTGCGCCAGTCCTCGCTGCGCCCCGACCTCGAGCAGATCCTGCGAGAGCTCGGGGACGTGGTGAACACCAGCCGCCGGCTGATGCTGACCACCGACGGCGCCGCGCCCGCGTTCTACGAGGCCAACGGGATGATCGGCGGCGCGCTGGGGATCGCCACGGCCACCGGCGTCGACCCGATGCGCGCGCTGCAGATGGCCACGATCGACCCGGCGACGTTCCTCGGACTCGACGAGGAGGTCGGCGGCCTCGCGCCCGGCCGCCGGGCGACGCTGCTGATCCTGCCCGAGGTCGGCGAATGGCGGCCCGAGCTCGTGCTGGTGGACGGCCGGGTCGTCGCCCAGGACGGCAAGCTGCACGCCCGCACGCCCGAGATCCCCTGGGGCGAGCTGCCGGGCTACCCGCTGGCTTCGCCGCAGACGTTCGCCGACCCCGCGATCTACGCGGTCCCGCTCCAGGGCCCGGTGATGCGCTACGAGAGCGCGGTGATCAACCGCGCCGCCGAGGCGCCGGACGAGCTCCAGCCCGGCCAGGTCCACGCCGCGCTGGTGGCCCGCGACGGCTCGTGGGTGACCCACGGCGTGATCGAGGGGCTGATGGACGTCGACGGCTTCGCCACCACCGCGACCACGTCGCTGGAGCTGCTCGTGCTCGGCCGCGAGCCGACCGCGATGGCCCGCGCGGCCGCCCGCGTGGCCGAGATGGGGGGCGGGTTCGCGTTCGACCGCGGCTGGTCGGCGCCGCTGGAGATCGACGGGCTGATCGTGGCCGGCGGCTTCGGCCGCGCGCTGCTGGTGGAGAAGGAGCTGACCCGGCACATGGCCGCGAGCGGCTACCCCTTCCACGACCCGCTCTACAGCCTCCTGTTCGCCTCCGGCGACTTCCTGCCCGAGGTCCGCCTGACCCCGGCCGGGCTGGTCGAGGTGAAGTCCGGAGCGGTCCTGGCGCCCGCCCGGCGGTTGGTAGGATCGCCGCCCTGACGAGGAGGAGCGCGGCGTGGCGGAGATGTTCATCGGCGGTGAGGCGGTCGAGCTGCCCGGGCTCGAGCGCCGGACGATCGCCAACCCCGCGAGCGGCCAGCCCGTGGACACCGTCCCGGCCGGCACCGCGGCGGAGGTCGACCGCGCCGTCCAGGCCGCCGACGCCGCGTTCATCCCCTGGTGGGAGACGAGCGCCGCCCGTCGCGGCGAGCTCGTCCACAAGGGCGCCCGGCTGGTGCACGACCACATCGGCGACCTCGCCCGGCTGCTGACCGACGAGCAGGGCAAGCCGCTGCGCGAGGCCCGGCTGGAGATCCACCGCTTCGTGCTCACGCTCGAGCACTACGCCGGCCTGGCCAAGAACCTGCGCGGCGCCTACGTTCCGAGCCTGGACAAGGACACCTACGGGCTGGTGACCAAGCGGCCGCTGGGCGTGGTCGGCGCGATCGTCCCGTGGAACTTCCCCACCACGCTGCTGTCCAACAAGCTCGCGCCGGCGCTGGTGGCCGGGAACACGATGGTGGCCAAGCCGGCCGACTCGACCCCGCTGACCACGCTGCGGATCGCCGAGCTGCTGCACGAGGCCGGGCTCCCCGCCGGCGTGTTCAACGTCGTCACCGGCCAGGGCCGCGTGGTCGGCGAGGCGCTCGTCCAGCACCCGCTGGTGCGCAAGATCGGCTTCACCGGCTCCACGCCGGTGGGCGAGCACGTGATGGCGCTCGCGGCTAAGGGCGCCAAGCGGCTGACGCTGGAGCTGGGCGGCTCCGACCCGCTGATCATCCTCGCGGACGCCGACCTCGAAAGAGCGGCGTCCGCGGCGAGCGTCGGGCGCTTCTTCAACTGCGGCCAGGCCTGCCTGGCGGTCAAGCGCGTGTTCGTGGCCGAGGAGGTCGCGGACGAGGTGGTGGACAAGCTCGTGACCAAGGCCAAGCGGCTGACGGTCGGCCCGGGCACGATGGACGGCGTCCTGCTCGGCCCGATGCACTCCGAGCGCCAGCGCGCGGAGATCGAGGAGCAGCTGGCCGACGCG
>JAICUS010000060.1 GCA_025935735.1 Solirubrobacteraceae bacterium
ATGTCCGTAACGATTCGGCCAACACGGGCGCCACGGGTGGGCGGGGCGCCGCATCGGGTCGCGGTGCTGGCGCTCGACGCGGTGGTGCCGCTCGACCTGGGCATCCCCGCGCAGGTGTTCGGAGCATACGACGAGGTGCCGTACGCGCTGACGCTGTGCGGCGAGCGGCCCGGGCCGGTCGCGACGTGCGCGGGCTTCTCCGTGGTGGCCGAGGCCGGGCTGGAGACGCTCGGCGAGGCCGACACGCTGATCGTCCCCGGCTTCGAGCCGCATGACCGGCCGCTCTCCCCCGCCGTCCTGGACGCGCTGCGAACCAGCCCCGCCCGCAAGGTGTCCATCTGCACCGGCGCGTTCGCGCTGGCCGCCGCCGGCGTGCTCGACGGCCGCCGGGCGACCACCCACTGGCGCCACACCGGGGAGCTGACCCGCGCCTACCCGCAGGTCGCCGTCGCGCCTGACGTCCTCTACGTCGACGAGGGCGACGTGCTGACGAGCGCGGGCGTCGCGGCCGGCCTGGACCTCTGCCTGCACATCCTGCGCTCCGACCACGGCGCCGCGTTCGCCGCCGCGGTGGCCCGCCGGATCGTCGTCCCCCCGCACCGCGACGGCGGCCAGGCGCAGTTCATCCTCGCGCCGCTGCCCGCCCGCGACGGCTCGCTGGCCGCCACCCGTGCCTGGGCGCTCGCGCGCCTCCACGCGCCGCTGACCGTCAAGGACCTCGCCGCCCACGCCTGCGTCTCCCAGCGCACGCTCGCCCGCCGCTGGACCGCCGAGACGGGCGTCCCCGTCCACCGCTGGCTGCTCGCCCAGCGCGTCGACGCGGCCCGCGCCGCCCTGGAGACCGGCGACGCCACCGTCGAGGAGGTCGCGCGCGCCACCGGCTTCGGCACGGCGGCCAACCTGCGCAAGCACTTCCGCCGCCGCGTGGCGACGACCCCGACCGCCTACCGGCGCGCGTTCTCGCTGCGCCCGCGCAGCAGCGGCCGCGCGAACCAGACCGCCACCAGCAGCACCGCGATCGCCGCCGGGAACGCGTAGATCGCCGCGCCCTCGTAGAGCACGTCGGTGATCATCACGAGCGCGAGCACGATCGCGACCGCCAGGAACGCCAGGCCGGCGATCGTGTACTTGTGCGCGGTCTCGATCACGTACTTGCGGTCGCCCTTGTGGAAGCGCAGGCGGTGCGTGGCGCTCGGCGCGATCAGGCAGATCGTGGAGAGCGTCGTGCACAGCAGCGCGGCATAGAACAGCGCCTTCTCGATCCCGTTGATGCGGCTGAAGCCCTGGGCGAACGGCGCGGTCAGGAGAAACGCGAACAGGAACTGCACGCCCGGCAGCGCGATCCGCAGCTCGTTGAGGAGCTCGATCAGCTGCCGGTCCTGCTTCTCCTGCTCGTCCATCTAGAGCGCCAGCCAGACGTAGTAGGACGCCACGAGGGCGAACAACGCGGCGTCCACCCGGTCGAGGGCGCCACCGTGAGCGCCGAACAGCGTGCCGGTGTCCTTGACGCCCATGTCGCGCTTGACGAGCGACTCGAACAGGTCGCCGATCGGGGCGGCGATCGTCACGGTGAGGCCGAGCAGCAGCCCGTCGGAGCCGGAGATCCAGTGGCCGGTGTAGGTGCGGCTGGCGTACCAGACGACGAGCGTCCCGACGACGATCCCGCAGGCCAGCCCCTCGACGGTCTTGTTGGGCGAGATCCGCGGCGCAAGCTTGGTGGTGCCGAGCCAGCGGCCGCCGATGTAGGCCGCCGAGTCGCCGATGAACGTCCCCAGCAGCACCATGAACACCAGCGCGCCGCCGTGCTGCAGGCCGCGCAGCAGCGCCGCGTGCGCGACCCCCATGCCGATCCAGACGACGATCAGGATGGTGGCCGACAGCGTGGCCGTCACGCGCTCGCGGTGCGGGGCGACGACCGCCAGGAAGAACATCACCGGCACGCTCGCCACCAGCGCGAGCAGCACCTGGCGCTCGCTCCCCGCGGTGCCGGCGGCCACCAGCCCGAGCACGGCCAGCATCGCGGCCAGCCGCACCGGGTGCGCGCGCTCCAGCATGACCGTCAGCTCGTGCACGGCGATCACGGCGAGGATCCCCACGCCCGCGGCGAAGATCCAGCCGCCCTCGTAGATGATGAAGATGGCGAACGCGACCGCGGGGATCGCCACCAGGACCCGGGCGAAGAGGTCCGAGCCCATCAGCGGCCGCCGAAGCGGCGCTCGCGCGCCGCGTAGCTGGCCAGCGCGGCCTCGAGGTCCGCGCGCGAGAAGTCCGGCCACAGCACGTCGGAGAAGTGCAGCTCGCTGTAGGCCAGCTGCCACAGCAGGTAGTTGGAGATGCGCTGCTCGCCGCTCGTGCGGATGAGCAGCTCCGGATCGTGCATCTCCGGCGCGTACAACAGCTCCCGGAACGCGTCCTCTCCGCCGCCCGTGTAGCGCTCGGCGGCGTCGAGGATCTCCGCCCGCCCGCCGTAGTTGAACGCCACGAACAGCGTGATCCGCTCGTTGGCCGCGGTCTTCGCCTCCGCCCACTCCATCTGCTCGAGCAGCTCGGCGATCACGCCTGCCCGGCGGCCGATGAAGCGCATCCGGACGCCCTGCTCGTCGAGCTCCGGCGTCTCCGCCAGGATCCGCGCGCTGAACAGCGACATCAGCGCGTCGACCTCGTCAGGCGGGCGCGACCAGTTCTCGGTGGAGAACGAGAAGACGGTCAGCTCGCGGATGCCGAGGTCGGCCGCGTCGCGCAGCCGCGCCTTGACCGTGTCCGCCCCCGCGTCGTGACCCTCCGCCACCGACAGCCCGCGCTGCTGCGCCCAGCGCCCGTTGCCATCCATGATGATGGCGACGTAGGAGGCGCTCACACCTCGAGGATCTCGGCTTCCTTGCCCTTGAGCAAGGCGTCGAGCTCCTTGACCTTCTCGTCGGTGAGCTTCTGCAGCGCCTCCTCCGCCCGGTGCTCGTCGTCGGCGCCCGCCTCGCCGGCGTCGCGCAGCTCCTTGAGGTCGTGCATCACGTCGCGGCGGATGTTGCGCAGCGCGACCTTGCCCTCCTCCGTGAGGTTGCGCACGACCTTGACGAGCTGCCGGCGGCGCTCCTCGGTGAGCTCGGGGATCTGCAGGCGGATGACCTGGCCGTCGTTGTTGGGCGTCAGCCCGAGGTCGGACTCCATGATCGCCCGCTCGATCGCCTTGATCGAGCTCTTGTCGTAGGGCTGGACGGTGAGCAGCCGCGCCTCGGTCGCGGAGATCGTCGACAGCTGGCGCAGCGGCGTGTGGGTGCCGTAGTAGTCGACGTTGATGCGGTCCAGCAGCGCCGGGCTCGCCCGCCCGGTGCGCACCGACTGGAACTTCTGGCGCGTCGCCTCCACGGACTTGTCCATGTGCTCGCGCGCGTCCTGGAGGAATTCGTCGATCACGTGGTCACCAGGGTCCCGACTCGATCGCCGGAGACTATCCGGTTGATGTTGGCGTCGTCGGCCATGTTGAAGACGTGGATGGGCAGGTGATTGTCCATGCAGAGCGCGAGCGCGTTGGAGTCCATGACCCGCAGATCGCGCTGCAGCGCCTCGCGCGCGGTGATCTCCGGGATGAACTGCGCCGTGGGGTCCGTGCGCGGGTCCGCGGTGTAGACCCCCTCGACGCCGTTCTTGGCCATCAGCAGCACCTCGGCGTGGATCTCCAGCGCGCGCAGGGCGGCCGCGGTGTCGGTGGTGAAGAACGGGTTGCCGGTGCCGGCGGCGAAGATGACGATCCGGCCCTTCTCCAGGTGGCGCATCGCCCGCCGGCGGATGTAGGGCTCGGCCACCTCGGAGATGGTCAGCGCCGACTGCACGCGGGTGTGCACGCCGATGCTCTCCAGCGCGTCCTGCAGCGTCAGCGTGTTCAGGACCGTGGCGAGCATGCCCATGTAGTCCCCGGTCGCGCGATCCATGCCCTGGGCGACGGACTCCAGCCCGCGATAGATGTTCCCCGCCCCCTGCACGACCGCGATCTCCACGCCGCGGTCGTGGACCGTCTTGAGCTGGTGGGCGATCGCCTGGACGGTCGCGGGGTCGGTGCCGTAGTCGAGCGGGCCCATCAGGGCCTCGCCCGACAGCTTGATCAGGACCCGCTTGAAGACGGGGTCCGGGCTCACGCCCCCACCGCGAAGCGGGCGAAGCGCCGGATCACCACGTTCTCGCCGGTCTTGCCGGACAGCTCGGCGCGGATCTGCTCGATCGTCTTCTTGTCGTACTTCTCGGTGTTGACGTGGACCTGGTTGAGCAGGACGGTGTCCTCCATCCACGCCTTGAGCTTGCCCTGGGCGATCTGCTCCTGGACGCGCTCGGGCTTGTCGGCCGCCTGCTGGGCGAAGATCCGCAGCTCCGCGTCCTTGTCATCCTGCGGGATCTCCTCCTCGGAGACGTAGCGGGTGAGCGGCGAGGCGGCCACGTGCAGCGCGACGTCGCGGGCGAACCCGATGAAGTCGTCGTTGCGCGCCACGAAGTCGGTGTTGCAGTCGACCTCGACGAGCACGCCGACCTTGCCGTTGCCGTGGATGTAGGAGGCGACGGTGCCCTCGGTGGCCTCGCGGCCGCCCATCTTGAGCGCCTTGTCGCCCAGCTTCACGCGCAGGAGCTCCGCCGCGGCGTCCTGGTCGCCGTCGGTCTCCTCCAGCGCCTTCTTGCACTCCATCATGCCCGCGCCGGTGGCCTTGCGCAGCTCTGCGACCTGCTTGGCGGAGATGCTCACTTGTCCTCGTCCTTCTTCTCGTCGTCGCTGCTCACGGCCTTCTTCGCCGCACGGGACGCGCCCGCGGCGGCCTTGGCGGCGGCCTTGACCGGCCCAGGCGCGCGCTCGGCCACGGCCTCGGCGGCGGTCTCGGCGGCGCCGGCGGCGGTCTCGGCGACGGTCTGGGCGGTGTCGACGGCGGTCTCCACGACGCCGCCGCCGGACTCGTCGGCGGCGGCGGGCGAAGCGTCCGGCTGGGTGGGGGCGGCGGGAGCCTCCTCGGCGGCCGGGGCGGCGGCGGCCTCGGCGGCCGGCTCGTTGGCGGCGGCCGGCGCCTCAGCGGCGGCCGGGGCCTCAGGCTCGGCGGGCGTGGCCGGCTCGACGATCTCGAGCTCCGCACTGCCTCGGCCAGAGGCCTCGTCACCGCTTGAGCCTTCGGCTCGTCTCGGATCCGGCGGGGCCGCGGCCTCGGCGGCCTTCGCGATGTCCGTCGGGCCCGGCTCCGCGGCCGGCGCGGCCTTGGTGGACTTCGCCTTGCGGGCCTTCTGGCGCGCGCGCTGGCCGCCGCCCTCCTTGGGCACCGACGCCGCCGGCGCGCCCTCCGCGGTGTCGCTGGCCGGTGCGCCCTCGCCCGCGGCGGCGCCCGCCGCCTGGGGCACGCGGTCGCCGACGTTCGGGTTCTGGATGGCCTCGCGGCGGCCCGGGCCGACGTTGCCGACCGCGGGTGCGGCGGGCTCGTCGGCCGCCTGGGCGGCCGCGGTCGCCTCGGCCTCGCGGCGGCCCTCGACCTCGCGGCCCGCGCCTTCGGAGACGGCCTGGGCCACCTCGGCCTCGGCCACGTCGCGCGGCTCGCCCTCGCCGGCCTGGGAGAGCGCGGCCTCGGCGGCGGCGCGCTCGGCGGCCTCGGCGGCCTCGCGCTCCTGCTGCTCGCGCCGCGCACGCTCCTCCTGCTCGCGGCGGGCCTGCTCCTCGGCCTCGCGGCGCGCCTGCTCCTCCTCGGTGCGGAAGCGCTGGCGGCCCTGCTGGACCACGTCGCCGATCGCGTGCGTGATCAGGTTGCAGGCGCGGATCGCGTCGTCGTTGCCCGGGATGACGTAGTCGATCCCGTCGGGGTCGCAGTTGGTGTCGACCAGGCCGATGATCGGGATCCGCAGCCGCTGCGCCTCGCGCACCGCGATCGCCTCGGTCTTGAGGTCGATGACGAACATCGCGTCCGGCACGCGCTGCATGTCCTTGACGCCGCCCAGGTTGGCCCGCAGCTTCTCCAGGTCGGCCTCCGCGGACAGCCGCTCGCGCGTGGGCAGCAGCGCGAGCTGGCCCTCGGTGGCGTAGCGCTCGAGGTCGTGCAGTCGGCGGATGCGCGCCGACATCGTCTGGTAGTTGGTCAACAGGCCGCCGAGCCAGCGGTGGTTGACGTATGGCATGCCCGCGGCCTCGGCGATCTCCTTGATGCCGTCGCGCGCCTGCTTCTTGGTGCCGACGAACAGCACGGTGCCGCCGCGGTGGGCCACCTCGGTGGCGAAGTTCTGCGCCTGCTCGAGCAGCGCCGCGGTCTTGAGCAGGTCGATGAGATAGATGCCGCCGCGCTCGCCATGGATGAAGCGGCGCATCTTCGGGTTCCAGCGGCGTGTCTGGTGGCCGAAGTGGACCCCGGCTTCCAGCAGCTCCTTCAGACCGACTTCGGCCATCGTGGAGTCACTCCCTTACGTGTGGTTGTGCAGTGCCGCCCCCGGCACGAGGCTTCGCGGACCCGGCGCACCATGCGCCGGGCAGGGCCCGCGACCTCGCGGCTGTGACGCCGAACTGGCGTCTGGCCGGGGGGTCGTTGACGGAATTCGCGTCCAGTTTAGAGAAAGTTCTCGCGGGCGCCTGCGTTTGCGGCTCTGACGGGAGTCCCCTCGGCACCCCCTACTCCGATGGGAGCCCCCGTTCCCCTGACGCCAGCCGGAGGGCCTCACTGAGGTCCTCCGGCAGCGGCGCCCGCACCTGCACCGATTCCCGCTGGAGCGGATGGTCGAACGCGATCCGCTCCGAATGCAGGAACTGGCGGCCCAATCCGGGCAGTTGAAACCGCCCCCCGTATTCCGGATCGCCCACCACCGGGTGGCCGATGGCGAGCAGATGGGCCCGGATCTGGTGCGTGCGTCCGGTCTCCAAGCGCACCCGCAGGAGCGTGGACTCGGGGAACGTCCCCTCCGTCTCGAAGTGGGTGACCGCGGGCCGCGGGTCGTCGGTGTCGGTGGACATCCGGGTGCGCACGCGGCGGTCGCGGCCCAGCGGCGCCTCGATCGTCCCCGTGCGGGCCGGCGGGCGGCCCTCGACCAGCGCCAGGTACTCGCGGGCGATCCTGCGCTCGCGGAGCAGCGCGGACAGCGCCGCGTGCGCCGCCTCCGAGCGCGCCAGGACGAGCACGCCCGACGTGTCGCGGTCCAGCCGGTGCACGACGCCCGGCCGCGCCGGGTCCGGCCCGCCGGCCACCCGGCCGGCCAGCGCCTGCACGAGCGTGCCCTGCGCGTGGCCCTGCCCAGGGTGGACGACCACGCCCGCCGGCTTGTCGACCACCAGCAGGTGCTCGTCCTCGTAGGCGATCCGGAACGGCGCCGGGGCGACCGCGGGCGCCGGCTCCACCTCCGGCTCGTCCACGCGCACCGTCTCGCCCCCGGCCAGCACGTGGCGCTTGGGCCGCGGCGCGCCGTCGACGGTCACGTGCCCCTCCTCGATCAGCCGCTGCGCCCGCGTGCGCGAGCCCACCGCGCCGGCCAGGAAGACGTCCAGGCGCTCGCCCGCGGCCTCGGCCGGCACCCTCATCGCACCCGCTCGAGCACGTAGATCAGCACCACCACGCCGAGCGTGATGCAGATGTCGGCCAGGTTGAACGCCGGCCAGTGCGGGAGCAGGATCCAGTCGGTCACGGCGCCGAGCCGCGCCCGGTCGATGAGGTTCCCGGCCGCGCCGCCGAGCAGCATCCCGGTGGGCAGCCAGACGAGCCGGCGGTGCAGGTGGGTGAGGAAGAAGGCGACCAGCGCGCCGAGCGCCACCACGGCCACGATCACCACGAACGCGCCGCCGCCCGAGAACACGCTGAACGCCACGCCCGAGTTGCGCGCGTGGACCAGGTGCAGCACCCCGGGGATGACCGTGTCGCGCTCGAACGGGCCGATCGAGGAGCGGACGACCGCCTTCGACGCCTGGTCGGCGACCACGACCGCCACCGCGACCAGCGCGGTGAGCGCGACCGTGCGGCCGGCCCTCACGGCCCGGGGTCGATGAGCTTCACGAGCAGCTGCCCGCCGAAGATCAGCACGAGGATCGCCAGCATCGGGCTGAAGTCGATCGGGCCGAACTGGAGACCCAGCCGGCGGAAGATCCGCAGGTACGGGTTCGTCACGTCGCGCAGGAAGTCGAGCACCGCGTTCACCGGCCGCGAGTACGGGATCCGCACGCCGAACGACAGCACCCAGGAGACGATGATCCAGGCGAAGATGATCAGCGTGTAGACGCCGATCAGCGCGTTGAGGAAGCCCGCGATGTCGTGGCGCAACGCCGTCAGCTCCCCACCACGTCGTCCATCGCCGCCGCCAACGCCGCGCGCACCCCGCCGCGCTCCAGCGCCGCCAGCCCGCGGGAGGTCGTCCCGCCGGGCGAGGTGACGGCCCGGCGCAGCCCGAGCGTATCGCCGCCCCGATGGGCGAGCAGGGCGGCCGAGCCGGCCATGGTCTCCGTGACGAGCGTGGTGGCCATCGCGGCGGGCATGCCTCGACGTATAGCGGCGTCCACCCAGGCTTCGACCGCGAGCGCCCAATACCCGGGCCCGACGCCCGAGCAGGCGCCGGCGACGGTCATCAGCCGCTCCGGCACCTCGACGACCGTCCCCAGGCGGGCGAAGTGCGCCTTGACCCGCTCCGCCACCGCGGTGTCCACCGGCGCGTCCGGCTCCGCGAACGCCAGCACGCCGCGGCCGATCTCGACGGGCAGGTTCGGCTCCACTCGCAGCACGGTCGTCCCGGGATAGGCGGCGCGCACGTCGGCCTGGGGCGTGCGGGCGAGCAGGGAGACGACGGCCTTCGCCGCGCCCTCCAGCTCGTAGGCCACGTCGGTGAGCTGCGCGGGCTTGTGGGCGAGGATGACCACTTCCACGCGCTCGGCCAGCTCGCGGTTCGAGCCCACCGCCTCGCCGCCCAGCTCGGCCGCCAGCGCCGCGGCCCGGCCCGAGCCGTGGTCGGTGCACAGCACGGGGTCGCCCCAGCCGCGCGCCAGGGCCGACGCCATGTTGCCCGATCCGATGAAGCCGACCTGCATGGGGCCGGTGAGTCTACGACTGGTTGAAGAAGCCCTTCTCGATCAGCCGCGCGCGCTCCTCGGCGGAGACCTCGACGTTGCGCGGCGTGAGCAGGAAGACCTTGTCGGCGATGCGCTGCATGCCTCCGTCCAGCGCGTAGGTCAGGCCGGAGGCGAAGTCGATGAGGCGCTTGGACAGGTCGGCCTCTGAGCCCTGCAAGTTGATGATCACCGGGATCTGGTCCTTGAACTTGTCCGCCACGTCCTGGGCGTCGTTGAAGGACTTGGGGATCACGAGGTGCACGCGGACCTCCCCGCGGCCGTTCGCCCGCGTGCCGCCGACGGGGCGCAGCTGGGTGGTGCGCCGCTCCGAGGGCGACTCGTCGGCGAAGATGTCGTCGATCTCGTCACGGCGCCGGCGCGACGACAGCCGGCGGACGTTCGGGCGCTCCTGATAGCGGGTCTCCAGCTCGCGCTCGGCCGCGGGCTCGCGGACGTCGACCTCGTCGTCGTCGTAGTACTCGCGGTCCTCGGCGAGGCCGAAGTAGACGCCTACCTTGCGCAGCGTGTCGCTCAGGGCCATGGCTGGGTTCCAGGTTCGGTCCGCGGGGCGGATTCCCTGCTCTCGGGCATTTTAGGCGTAGAGGCTCGTGCCGATCCGCACGATCGTCGCTCCCTCGGCCGCCGCGACCGCGTAGTCCTGCGAGCTGCCCATCGAGAGCTCGGTCAGGCCGTGCGCGGCGGCGAGCTCGGCCAGCCGGGCGAAGTGCGGCCGGCTGTCCTCGGGATCCTCGGTGAACGGCGGCATGGTCATCAGGCCGGCGACCGTCACCGGCGCGATCTCGAGATAGTGCGCCAGCTCGCCGGGCGCGATCCCGGCCTTCCCCTCCTCGCCGGCCACGTTGACCTCGATGAGGATGCGCGTGTCCGGCGTGCCGTGGCGCTCGAGCTGGCGCATGGCGGACTCCGAGGCGACCGAGTGGATCAGCTCCACGTGCGGGACGATCTGCTTGACCTTGCGCGACTGCAGGGCGCCGATGAAGTGCCAGCGGAAGTCCGGGAACCGCGTCGCCTTCTCCTCCAGGTCCTGGGCGCGGTTCTCGCCGAGGAGGGTGAGGCCGGCCTCCCGCAGCGTCCCGATCTCGTCGACGGGGACGTACTTGACCGCGGCGAGGATGGCCACCTCGGCCGGGTCGCGCCCGGCGGCGGCGATCGCGTCGCGCGCCTTTTCCAGGTTCTCGCGCACGCGGGCGGCGTCGAGGCCGGTGATCAGGCGCGGCACACGACCCCCGCCTGGCGCCCGGTGACGCCGTTGTCGCGG
Source organism: Solirubrobacteraceae bacterium (assembly GCA_025935735.1). The sequence continues at coordinate 10,305 of JAICUS010000060.1, forward strand.
CGATGGGAGAAGAAGCGCTCGTCGCAGATCGTGCACAGGCCGGTGTCGTGCACCTCGACGCCCTGTGCCTCGAGCTGCCTGCGCGCGACCTTGGCGAGGTCGAGGTTCCGGCCGGCGCGCGCGTCGTAGTCGGCGAACTGGGCGTGGACCTCCTCGCCCACCTCGTAGCAGCAGCCGCGGGCGCCGGGGCCGATCGCCGCCTGAATCGGGCCGGCGGCGCCGATGTCGCGCAGCGCGGCCACGCCCTCGGCCACGATCCCGGCGGCCAGCGGCCGCCAGCCGCAGTGCAGCGCGGCCACGCCGTCCTCGGCGGCGAGCAGGACCGGGAGGCAGTCGGCGGTGAACACGATCGCCGCGGCGTCGTCCAGCGCCGTGGCCTGACCGTCCTCCTCGGCGTAGGGGCGCTGCTCCGATGGCGGCTCGGTGGCCCGCCGCACCCGCGCGCCATGGACCTGGCGTCCGTAGCAGAAGCGCTCCCACGTCAGGTCGAGCCGGGCGCCGAGCCGGCGGCGGTTCTCCCGCACGTTCTCGGGCGCGTCGGCGGTCAGCAGCCCGAGGTTGAGCGACTCGAACGGGCCGCCGGACACCCCTCCGCCGCGGCTCGAGAACACGAGGCGGGCGCCGGGCAGCTCCCCGGCGACCGCGTCGTCTTCCCAGCGGAAGGGCTCCGGCAGCGTCACCCCCCGAAGGCTATCTACGGACTCGTCGTGCTCAGCGTGAACGTCACCGTCTTGCTGTAGGTCCCGGTGCGAAGCGGGTCGTTGGCCCCGATCGGCTGCGTGAACGTGATCGTCGACGTCGCGTGCGACACCGGCTCCGTCCAGCTGCTCGGCGCGATGTCCACCTGCAGCGGCTGCGGCAGCGTGAACGCGCCGTTGGTGAGATGGCCCGGGTCGGACACGCTGAGCGTGGCGTCGCCGGCCGTCGAGACGACGTCCGCGGTGGTCTGCGCGGTGTAGGTGCGCTCCACGCCCGGCGTGAACGGGCCGAAGCTCGCGGGCGCGCCCAGTGTGAGGGCGAGCGTGGCCGGGACCGTGCCGCCGACCGTGCCCTGGGCCGTCGCCGGCACCTGGACGAGCTCGGAGGAGGTCGCCAGCTGCGCCGCGGAGTAGCGGTCGCCGATCGTCACCTTCACCGGGTAGGCGTACGGCGCCGCGTAGGTGTGCGTGCCGCTCACGGTGCCGCCGGCGATCGTGCCGGCGCTCGTCGTGCCGTCGCCCCAGTCGATCGTGGCGTCCAGCGCCGCCCCCTGCACGTCCGGCGGGATCATGATGCTCGCCACCGCGCCGCTGAACTGCACGCCCGCCGCCAGGGTGAGCGGGATCGGGGTCAGGTGCGGCGGGTCGAAGGCGGGCGAGTCGACGTCGTGGACGACCAGCCCGGATGCCGCCGTGCCCAGGTTGACGAGCTTCACCGTGCCCAGGCCGCCGCCGTCGGCGTCCTCGTCGGTGACCGCGATCGCCAGCGTGTTGTGGCCGTGCTCGCGCAGGATGCCCGTGGGCAGCACGAACGTGTGCTGCGGGCCGACGTCGTTGATGTACTGGCCCATGTTCCAGCCGTTGACGTAGATCGAGGCGCGGTAGGCCTTGGTCGGGTCGTCGGCGATGTTCAGGCCGAGTGACGCGTCGGTCCCGGCCGGGACGTCGAGGTCGAACGTCGTGCGGTACCAGGCCACGCCCGGGTTCGGGTCGCTGGCCGGGAGCGTGACCGGCGCCCAGTCGGCGTCCGGGTAGCCCTCGAGGCTCCAGCCGGCGTTCTCGCCGTACAGGCCGCTCTCGTTGACGAAGCCGCGGACGGTGTCGGTGATGTCCTCGCCGCCCTGGTTGCCCTGGATCTTCCAGGCGATCGGCGCGGTCGAGCCGGTGAACGTCACGGCGGTGAGGCCGCGGGCGTTGCGGAACGCGTCGTTCGCCCCGCCGTCCTCCTCGTGGCCCATCATGTTCACCAGCACGGCGAGCTTGTGCGTGCCGTCGGTCTGCAGGCCGGCGGGGATGTCGAACGTGGCCGTCTGGGCCCAGGTGGCCGTCGTGGCCTGGCCCGAGGTGGGGATCGGCGTCTGGCTGGAGCCGAGGTAGCGACCGTCGAGCCACGCCTCCAGCAGGCCGACCGTGCCGGTCTGGAAGGACAGCTTGACCTGCGTGGCCGAGGCGGCGCCGGAGTAGGTCCCGCGGTACCAGACGTTGCCGTTGTGGAAGCCATAGTCGTCGGCGAACAGCGCGGGCTGGCCGGCGGGGACCTTCGTGCGGCTGTTGGACGTGGTGTGGTCGGCGGCCGCCCAGGCGCTGTCGTCGAAGCCCGCGAGCGCCTCGGGCGCCTCGGCGCGGTAGCGCCAACCGGTCAGGTCGGGGAGCGTCACGTCAGGCGCGCCCGCGAGCGGTGCGGCGGCCAGCCGGCTGCCGGAGGGCGTCGAGCCCGTCGCCACGGGAGCGCCGTTCCAGGTGACGTCCTGGATGCCGCTGCCCCACACCTCGAGGTCGGACGGGTCCTTGGTGTCGCCGGTGAGGTCGAGCGTGCCGCCGGTCTGCGTCGCGGTCCGCACGAGCTCCGGGCCGCGGACGATCACCGGGCCGGCGGCCGTGTCGAAGCGCCACAGGCTGCCCACCGCCGTGTCGTCAGCGATCATCAGCAGCAGCGGGTGCGCGCCGCCGATCTTGACCACCGCGAAGCCGCCGATCGGATAGTCGATGCGGAGGTCGCCCTTGCTCGCGTCCCAGGACGACGTGATGCCGTCGCCCCGCAGGACGGTCACGTCGGGCTGGGCGGCGTAGCGCAGGACGGTCTCGCCGGTCTGCCCGGGCCGGCCCTGGACCACGAGCGCGTCCGTGCCCTGCAGCGCGGCGTGGGTCATCACGTCGGCGGTCGAGTAGACGAGGTGCTGGGAGTCGAACGACCAGTCGGCCACGACGGTCTTCATGTCCTGGCCGTTGAGCTCGAGCTGGCCCTGCTGCGGGACCGTGTAGTCGCCGTCGGTCGTGGAGATCGGGAACGTGAACTTCAGGTCGGAGCTCGACGCGGCGGCGTGCCGGGGCAGGTAGACCTGGGTGTCGCTCTCCGGGCTCGTCAGGTGGTAGACGCGCACGCTCGGGTCCGAGGCCGTGACGAAGCCGTCCGCGTCGAGCGCGGACAGCGGCCCGACCGACTGGACCATGTAGCCCATCGCCTTCATCGCGTCGACCTTGTCGGTGCGCGGCTGGCGGGCCTCGTCCCAGGCCGCGCCGTAGTCGTAGGACGTGTAGACGACGGGCGCCGGCAGCCAGCCCCAGTTGGTGCCGCCGAACGTCATGTAGATGTTCTGGATCTTGATCCCGTTGGCCAGCGCGGTCAGGTAGTACTCGCGCTCATACGCGCCGTTCTCGCGCGCGGCCAGGCACGGGTAGCCGGCGCCGCCGAACAGCTTGTCTCCCCACGGGTCGAACCAGCCGCCGCCGAACTCGGCCATCAGGCCGGGCGTGTTGGGCGAGGCGGTCGAGCCCTGGCCGATCGTCGGCGAGTAGAAGCCCCAGTCGGGCGGCGTCCCGGCCGTCCCGGGGTCGCCGTTGGTGTGGCACGTGCCGCCGGGGTAGCCGTCGAAGCCGTAGAGGTCAGGGGCCGGCTGCCCATTCGCGGCCGTCCACGAGCCGGGCGTCCACTTGGCGTTGCGGCCCTTGTCGTTGTGGAAGATCGGGACGGTGATGCCGTCGGCGCGGACCTTGTCGTAGAGGTGCTGCATGTACGCCGTGTTGGAGCCCGCGTACTCGTTCTCGATCTGGTACAGGATCACCGGGCCGGTGCCGTCGGTCACCTGGTGGCGGGCGATGATCGCGTCGATGTGCGAGAGGTACTCGTCCACGTAGGAGAGGTACGTCGCGTTGTTCGAGCGCGCGGCGCCGGCCTTGGAGGTCAGCCAGCCGGGGAAGCCGCCGGCGTCGACCTCGGCGTTGATGTACGGGCCGGGGCGGGCGATGACGTAGATGCCGACCTGCTGCGCGATGTCGAGGAACTTGTCCATGTCGCGCACGCCGGAGAAGTCGTAGACGCCCGGCTTGGGCGAGTGGTAGGCCCAGTCGACGTAGATCGACACGGCGTCATAGCCGTTGGCCTTCATCTTCTCGAGGATGTCCCGCCACAGGTCCGGGTTCGGGAGCCGGAACGGATGGAACTCGCCCGACCACACGTAGACGCGCTTGCCGTCCACCTGCAGCGAGTACTTGTCCCACGTGACCGTGTGGGTGTCGGCGCGCGCCGGCGCGGCGACCACCGCGAGCGCGAGCGTGAGCATGACGATCAGCGCCGCCAGCCTCTTGAGCATCCCTGTTCTCCCCTGTGCGTTTCCTGGACCCAGCCGGACTTATACGTGCGAAAGGGGCCCTTGTCAAAACGAAAGGGCGATGAGGGGACGCGTCAGGCGAGCGCCGCGGCCAGCTGGGCCTCGCGGTCGGGCGCGCGGCCGTCGAGCATCGCCACCATCGCCGCCTCCAACCCGGCGCCCACCGCGGGGCCGGAGAGGCCGGCGGCGACCAGGTCGTCGCCGGTGATGTCCAGCGCGCGGTGGCGGACGTCGTCGAGCCAGCGCTGGGCGGCCTCGGCCGCCGGGCCGTCGCCGGCCGCGACGACCTCGGCGGCCTCGGGCGGCAGGCGGCGCAGCGCCAGCCAGAGCCGCGCGTCGCTCGCGCCGGCCAGGTCGAGCTCCGCCGTCGCGGCCGCCACGACGACCTTGCGGTCGTGCGCGGTGAACCCCAGCGCGTCGAGCCGCGCGCCGAGGTCGTTCACACGCGTGCAGCACGCCGCCAGCGCGGCCAGCGGCGAGCGCGGCAGCGCGGGCGGCGCCGCGAAGCCCGGCAGCAGCGCGGGCCCGAGCTCCCCGAGCGCGCCGAGCGCCCCCTCGGCCACGATCAGCCGCAGCTCCGCCCCCAGCCGGTCGCCGCTCACGGTCTCGAGCAGCCCGGGGTCGACCAGCGCCGCCGTGTGCGGCTCGGCCGCGAACCCGAGGCGGTGCGCGTAGCGGACCAGCCGCAGCATCCGGGTGGGGTCGTCGGCGAACGACCGGTCGTGCAGCACTCGCAGGACGCCGGCGGCGAGGTCGTCATGCGCGCCCGGCCACTCGATCGCGCGGCCGTCGGCCAGCGCCACCGCCATGGCGTTGATGGAGAAGTCCCGCCGGCCGAGGTCCTCCGCGATGCTCGCGCCCAGCTCGACCTCGGGCAGCGCTCCCGGCCGGGCGTAGCGCTCGCGGCGGGCGCCGGCCAGGTCGAACTCGTAGCCGTCGGCACGGACGGTGGCGGTGCCGAAGCGCTCGTGCACCGTCACCTCTCCCCCCACGCGGGCCGCGGCCCGGCGCGCCACCGCCACCGCGTCGCCCTCGACGGCCAGGTCCAGCTCGCGCGGCGTGCGGTCCAGCAGCGCGTCGCGCACCGCACCGCCCACCACATACACGCCCGGCTCGTCGCCCACCGCGGCCAGGACGAGCTCGGCCCCCGGGGCGGTCTGCAGCCGCTCCAGCATCAGCGCCGCACGGGGATGCCGGCCGCCGCGATCGCCTCCTTGACCTCGGCGATGCGGTAGCGGCCGTAGTGGAAGATCGAGGCGCACAGGGCGGCGTCCGCGCCGGCCTGGAAGCCCTCGACCAGATGGCGCGGCTCCCCCACCCCGCCGGAGGCGATCACCGGCACGTCGACCGCCTCGGAGACGCGGCGGGTCAGCTCGAGCTCGTAGCCGTCGCCGGTGCCGTCGCGGTCCATCGAGGTGAGCAGGATCTCCCCCGCCCCTCGCTCGACGCCCTCGCGGATCCACTCGATCGCGTCGCGGCCGGTCGGGGTGCGCCCGCCGGCCAGGTACGCCTCGTAGGAGCCGTCGGGCCGGCGCTTGGCATCGACGGCCAGCACCACGCACTGCGCGCCGAACACCCGCGCCAGCTCGTCGATCAGCTCCGGGCGGCCCAGCGGCGCGGAGTTGATCGACACCTTGTCGGCGCCGGCGTCCAGCACGGC
>JAICUS010000242.1 GCA_025935735.1 Solirubrobacteraceae bacterium
CGGCGAGCGCCGGCGAGCGCCGCGCCGGCCTGTCCAGCCCGCGCGCGGCGGCCGCGGGATCGCCCACGGCGTCGACGGCCGCCGAGACGGCGGCGAGCGCCAGGGCGACGTGCGGGTCGCCGGCGAGCGCGGCCCGCGCCTCGTCGCGCCGCCGCCAGGCCTCCGCGAGCCGGAGGCCGCAGAGCGCGCAGGCCGCCGCCGCGACGAGCGCCGCGCCGGAGCCGCCGTCGGCGGCCAGCGCGTCACGGGCGAGCGGCTCGGCCGCCGCGGGGCCGTCACGCCACAGCGCGAGCAGCGCGAGATGGCCCAGGCCCGCCGCCGCCAGATGCTCGAGCCCGGCGGGCAGCGCCCGATCCAGCGCCCGCAGCAGCGCCGCCTCGGCCGCGCCGAGCTCGCCCGCCCACAGCGCTGCCGCGCCCAGGCCGAAGTCGACGTGTGCGGCGAGCGCGCCCTCCGCCGCCCCGAGGCGGCTCGCGGCGGCGGCGGCGGCGCCGGGGTCGCCGGCCAGCCGCGCGCGCTCCAGCGCGATCAGCGGATGGTCGCCGTCGGCCGCCTCGCCGAGCTGGAGCCGGGCGCAGGCCAGCGCGGCCGACAGCTCCGGGTCGGCGGCCACGCGCGCCTCGGGCAGCCGCGCGAGCAGCTCGCGCAGTCGCGCAGGCCCCGAGCGGGCCAGCAGCGCGACCCAGCCGCCGGCCAGCAGCTCCGCGGCGAGCTCGGCGTCGTCGGCCGCCAGCGCGTGCTCGAGCGCCTCGGCGGGCCGGCCGGCGCCGATGTACCAGCGCGCCGCCCGCCCGCGCAGCAGCCCCAGCTCGTCGCCCAGCTCGCGCGCCGCCCGCGCCCGCAGCAGCCCGGACAGCAGCCCGTGGTAGCGGTACCAGCGGCCCTGCCGGTCGAGCGCGACGACGAAGCCGTTGGTGCGCTGCAGCTCCTCCAGCGTGTCGTCCCCGCCCGTCCCGCCGGTGAGCGCGTCCGCCAGCTCGCCGCACACGCGGTCCACGAGCGCCGTGCGCAGCAGGAAGCGGCGGCGCTGCGGCGGCTGGCGGTCGAGCAGCTCGCCCACCAGGTACCGCGAGACGTCGCGGTCGTCGCCGGCGAACTCGCCGACCAGCCGCTCCGGGTCCTCGCCGTCGCGCAGGCCCTGGGCGGCGATGCGCAGCGCCGCCGCCCACCCCTCGGTGCGCCCGTGCAGCTCCGCCAGGAGCCGGTCCGGCAGGACGACGCCCTGGGCGGCGAGCAGCTCGGCCGTCTCCACCGCGGTGAACGCGAGGTCGGCCGACTGGATCTCGATCAGGCGGCCGCGGAGCCGGGGGCCGTGCAGCGGCAGCTCGGCGCGGCTGCTCAGCACGATGCGCACGCCCTCCGGCACGTGGGCGAGCAGGAACGAGAGCTCGCGCGCGCACGCGCGCGAGCGCAGCACGTGCACATCGTCGAGCACGAGCGTGTGCGGCGCGTCCGCGGCCAGCGCGTTGACGAGCCGGGCGGCGAACCCCGGGTCGTCCGGCCCCTCCAGCGCCGCCGGCGCGGACTCCGGTGCGGCCGCGCGGAACGCCGCGACCACACCCGCCCACAGCGCCGCCGGCCGGTCGTCGGCGGGCGTCAGCGAGAGCCAGGCGACGCCCGGCGCGTGCCACGACGCCAGCAGCGTCGTCTTGCCGGCCCCCAGCGGCGCGCGGACGAGCGCCAGCTCGACGCAGGCGTCCAGGCGCTCGCGCAGCCGCTGGCGGTCGATCGCTCCCGCGGGGAGCGACGGGGGCGCGACCTGGGTGAGCAGGGGTACGGTGACCGGCATGACGTCTCCGCTCCCGACGCTGCCACGCCGGGAAGGCGCGCTCAAGGGCGGCGGCATGCCTCTCAAGGGCGCCGGCATGCCTCTTTCCGGGAGGTGTGCACCACCTCCGCGGGGTGGTCGCGCCCCGGACCGGAATCCGGCGCGGAGTAACGTCCCGTCGGCCCCATGACGCTCGAAGCGGAATCCGCCGCCCGGCCGCGATCCGCCGCGGGCGGCGCGCCGCTGCGGATCGTCCTGGCCGACGACACCTACCTCGTGCGCGAGGCGGTCAAGCACCTGCTCGCCGGCCACCCGGGCGTGGCGGTCGTGGCCGAGTGCGAGGACGCCGCCGGCGTCGAGCCGGCGATCGACGCGCAGCGGGCCGACGTCCTCATCACCGACATCCGCATGCCGCCCTCGGACGAGGACGAGGGGATCCGGCTGGCCATGCGCCTGCGCGACAGCCACCCGGCCGTCGGCGTGGTCGTGCTCAGCACCTACGCCGAGGTGACGTACGCGCTGCGCCTGTTCGAGGGCGGCTCCGACGGGCGCGCCTACCTGCTCAAGGACCGCGTCCAGGATCCCGCGCAGCTGCTGGCCGCCGTGCAGGCGGTGGCGAGCGGCGGCTCGCTGATCGACCCGAAGATCGTCGAGGACCTGCTGCGCGCCCGCGGCACCCGGACCTCGCCGCTGGGCGAGCTGACCGCGCGCGAGCTGGAGACGCTCGCGCTCGTCGCCCAGGGCGCGAGCAACGCGGCCATCGCGAGCGAGCTCGTACTGACCAAGCGCGCCGTCGAGAAGCACGTGAACGCGATCTTCGCCAAGCTCGACCTGGGCGACAGCGCGCTGGTCAGCCGCCGGGTCCGCGCCGCGCTGCTGTACCTCGCCGAGCACGATGGCTAGCCGCGCCGCCTGGCTCGGCGGCTCGGAGATGGCCGAGCGGGTGCGCGGCCACGACTGGGCCGCGACGCCGCTCGGGCCGCTGGAGGACTGGCCGCCGAGCCTGCGCACCGCGGTGGGAATCTGCCTGCGCTCGCCGTTCCAGATGGCGCTCTACTGGGGCCCGAGCCTGATCTGCATCTACAACGACGCCGAGCGGGAGATCATGGGCGGGCTGCACCCGGGCGCGCTCGGGCAGCCGGCCGCCGAGCTGCTGCGCGACTCCTGGGACGTGCTCGGCCCGCAGCTGCAGGCGGTGCTCGAGCGCGGCGAGGCGACGCTCGCCGTCGACGAGCGGCTGACGTTCGAGCGCCGCGGCAAGCTGGAGGCCGGCTACTTCACCTATTCCTACAGCCCGATCCTCGACGACGCCGGCGGCGTCGGCGGCGTGCTGCTGATCACCGAGGACACGACCGCGCGCGTGCTGGCGGACCGCCGGGCCGAGCTGCTGCGGCGCCTGGTCGAGGCCTCGGCCGAGGGCGAGACGGTCGCCGAGGCCTGCGCCGCGGCCGCCGCGGCGCTGGCCGGCAGCGCCGACGTGCCCGCCGCCGGGCTCTACCTGCTCGGCGACGACGGGCGGACGGCGACGCTGGCCGCGGCGAGCGGCGGTGCGCCGCCGGGCACACTGGACGCGCTCGCGGTGCCCACCGGCGTGCGCGTGCCCGCCGGGCGCTGGCTGGGCGGCGCGCGCGAGTGGGAGGCGGCGGTGCGGTTCCCGGGTGGGCTGCTGATCGCCGCGATCGGCGACGAGCGGCTGTTCGACGACGCCTACCGGGCGCACCTGGAGGAGATCGCCGCCCAGGTCGGCCGCGCCGTCGCGGGCGCGCGGGTGCGCGAGGCCGAGCGCCGGCACGCCCGCGCGGTCCAGGAGCTCGACGCGGCCAAGACCGCGCTGTTCAGCAACGCCTCGCACGAGCTGCGGACGCCGCTGACGCTCGTGCTCGGCGGGCTCGAGCAGGCCGCCGAGGACTCCGGCCAGTCGGCGGCCACCCGCGAGCGGCTCGAGGTCGCACGCCGCAACGCGGTGCGGATGCTCCGGCTCGTCAACGCGATGCTGGACTTCTCGCGCCTGGAGGCCGGCGTGCACACCGGCGTGTTCCAGCCCACGGACCTGAGCGGGCTGACCGAGAACCTGGTGGCGATGTTCGGGTCGGCGGCGCAGCTCGCCGGCCTGCGGCTGGAGTGCGACTGCCCGCCGCTCGGCGAGCCGGTCTACGTCGACCGCGAGGCGTGGGAGAAGATCGTCGGCAACCTGCTCTCCAACGCACTGAAGTTCACGCCGGCGGGGAGGATCGCGGTGGCCACCGCGCTCGACGGCGGCGACGCCGTGCTCACCGTGGAGGACACCGGGATCGGCATCGCCCCGGAGAACCTCGAGCTGGTGTTCTCGCGCTTCCACCGGCTCTCGGACCCGCGCGCCCGCAGCCGCGAGGGCTCGGGCATCGGGCTCGCGCTCGTGCGCGAGCTGGTCCACGTGCACGGCGGCAGCGTGCGGGCGGCGAGCGAGCCCGACCGCGGGACGCGGATGACCGTGCGGCTCCCCCGCGGCCGCGACCGCCTGCCGGCGGGCGAGCCGGTCGACGGCGACGGCGACGTCGGCGCCGCGACCGCGCTGTTCGTCGAGGACGCCGTCGGCTGGATGGCCCGCGGCGCCGCGCGGCCGGCCGCCGACCGCTGGCTGAGCGCGGTGGCCGCCGGCGAGGCGCCGGCGCGCGTGCTGGTGGCCGACGACAACCGCGACATGCGCGACTACCTGCGCCAGCTGCTCGCCCCCTACTTCGCGGTGGACGTGGCCGAGGACGGCCGCCGCGCGCGCGCCGCCGCCACCGCGGCGCCGCCCGACGTGATCGTCAGCGACGTGATGATGCCCCGGATGGACGGGCTGGAGCTGGTGCGCGCGCTGCGCGCCTCGCCGGTGCTGCGCGACGTGCCGATCGTGCTGCTGTCCGCGCGGGCCGACGCGGCCGGGCTGGAGGCGCTGCGGCTGGGCGCCGACGACTACCTGGTCAAGCCGATCGGCGCGCGCGAGCTGGTGGCGCGCGTGCGGGCGACGGTCCAGCTCGCGCGGACGCGGCGCGAGGCGGCCGAGACCCGCGGGCGCCTGGAGGAGCGCACGCGCGCCGAGGCGGAGCTGCGCGCGCTGCTGGCCGACCTGCGCGCCGCCCAGCGCCGCGTGGTCGCCGCGGCCGACGCCGCCCGGCGGCAGATCGAGCGCGACCTGCACGACGGCGCGCAGCAGCGGCTCGTGGCCATCCAGATGCGGCTGGGCGCGCTGCGCGAGCGGCTCGCCGACGACCCGGAGGGCGCGCCCGCCGAGCTCGACCGCCTCGGCGCCGAGCTGCGGCGCTCGCTCGACGAGCTGCGCGCGCTGGCCCACGGCCTGTTCCCGGCGCTGCTGGCCGGCGAGGGGCTGCCGGGCGCGCTCGCCGCCGCCGCCCGCGAGGCGGGCCTGCCGGCCGAGCTGCACGCGCAGGATGTCGGGCGGCTGGCCCCCGAGGTGGAGGCGGCCGCGTACTTCTGCTGCCTCGAGGCGTTGCAGAACGCGGCCAAGCACGCCGGGCCGGGCGCGCGGGCGGTCGTCCGCCTGGGGCGCGACGGCGAGCGGCTCGCGTTCTCCGTGGCCGACGACGGCGCCGGCTTCGACCCCGCGCGGGCGGACGGCGGCTTCGGGCTGACGAACCTGCGCGACCGGCTGGCCGCGCTGGGCGGCGAGGCCGAGATCGTCTCCGCGCCGGGCCGCGGGACGACGGTCTCCGGCACGCTGCCGGTCACCCGGGAAGGATGATTGAGCGGCCACCCCGCGCGCCCATAGCGTGGCGGCATGACCAGCGTCGCGACGCAGCCGGCCGGGAACGTCCGCAAGACGCGGATGCAGCGCATGCTCGACGGGATCGAGCGGCTGGGCAACCGGATGCCCGACCCCGCCGTGCTGTTCGTCTGGCTCTGCGTCGGCGTCATCCTGCTCTCGCAGGTCCTCGACTGGGCCGGGGTCAAGGCGAGCTACGAGGTGATCAAGCCGCCGCCGGCGCTCACGCAGGAGACGTACTACGGCGGCTCGACCCAGCCCGTCGACGTCGGCGCCACCGAGCCGCAGCAGCCCGGCTCCTACGAGGTGCGCCACGAGACCGCGCGGGTCAAGGGGCTGCTCACCACCGCCGGCGTCCGCTACCTGTTCACCTCGTTCGTCGACAACTTCCGCAACTTCGCCGCGGTGTCGATCATCCTCATCGTGATGATCGGCGTCGGCCTGGCGGAGGCGGCCGGGCTGATCGGGGCGCTGATCCGCAAGCTGGTCGCGGTGTCGTCGGCGAGCTCGCTGACGTTCATCATCGTGCTGCTCGGGATGGTCTCGAGCATCGCCTCCGACGCCGGCTACCTGGTGCTGATACCGCTCGGGGCCGTGGCGTTCCTCAGCGTCGGCCGCCACCCGGTGGCGGGCATCGCCGCGGCGTTCGCCGGGGTGAGCGCCGGGTTCAGCGTGAACTTCCTGATCACGCCGCTGGACGGCGTCTTGACCGAGATCACCAACGACGCCATCGGCCTGGTCGAGCCCGACCGGACGATCGACCTCGCGGCGAACCTCTGGTTCAACATCGGGTCCACGATCTTCGTGACGATCCTGATGACGATCGTGACCACACGATTGGTCGAGGGCCGCATGGGCCGCTACGACCCGGCGCAGGCCGATCCCGAGGCCGTCGCGGAGGGCGAGGAGGCGCCGGCGGTCGCGCCCGAGGCGGAGGCCCGCGGGCTGCGCTACGCGCTGTGGGCGACACTGGCGGTGCTCGCCGTCGTCGCGCTGCTCACGGCCATCCCGGGCGCGCCGCTGCGCGACCCCGAGACCGGCAGGGTCATCGGCGACTCGCCGTTCATGGACAGCCTGATCGTGATCATCTCGGCGGTGTTCCTGGCCGCCGGGCTGGGCTACGGCCGCGGCGCGGGCACGCTGACCACCCGCGAGCAGGTGCTGGGCACGATCACCAAGTCGTGGGCGGGGCTGGCGAGCCTGCTGTTCCTGTTCCTGCTGATCGCGCAGTTCATCGCCTACTTCAACTTCTCCAACATGGCGCAGGTCGCCGCCGTGCACCTGGGCGACATCCTCGAGCACGTCTCGATCGGCGCCGTCTGGCTGCTGGTGGGCGTGATCCTCATCACCGCGGTCGTCGACCTCGTCATGCCGGCCTCGATCGCCAAGTGGGCGATCCTCGCGCCGATCTTCATCCCGCTGTTCATCCGGCTCGGCGTCGCCCCGCAGACCGTGCTCGCGGCCTACCGCCTGGGCGACTCCCCGATGAACGTGATCACGCCGCTGATGGCCTACTTCCCGCTCATCGTGATCTTCACCAAGCGCTATCAGCGCGACGCGGGCATCGGCACGATCGTGTCGATCATGCTGCCCTACGTGGTCGTGCTCATGGTCGGCTGGATCGCGTTCTTCGTCGTCTGGTACCTGCTCGGGATCCCGCTCGGGCCGGGCTCGCCGCTGCACATCTAGAAGCGCCAGATCAGCGGGATCAGCACCGCGGCGACGAGCCAGAACCAGGCCAGCAGCGGCAGCCCGAGCTTCCAGTAGTCGCCGAAGCGATAGCCGCCGGGCTCCATGACCATCATGTTCACCGGCGTGGCCACCGGCGTGAAGAACGCGGCCGCGGCGGCCACGGCGACGGTCATCAGCAGCGGCCGCGGCGAGACGCCGAGCTCGCCGGCCGCCGAGACGGCGATCGGGATGACGATCAGCGCGGTCGCCGAGTTGCTGATGATCTGCCCGAGCACCGCGGTGAGCGCGAACAGGCCGATCAGCAGCGCGTGCGGGCCGGCGCCGCCGACCGCGTCGACCAGCGCGGAGGCCAGCTTCTCCGCCGCGCCGCTGCGCTGCATCGCCGTGGACAGCGGGATCATCGCGCCGATCAGCACGACCGTCGTCCAGGCCACCGCCCGATAGGCCTGCTGCGGCGTCAGGATCCGCAGCGCCACCATCGCGCACGCGGCCAGCAGCGCGGCGATCGACGACGGGACGGCGCCGGTGACCAGCAGCGCCACCATCCCCGCCAGCACGGCGAGCGAGCGCTTGGCTCGCGGCCCCATCGGCACCGCCTGGCGGCGCACGCGCTCCGGGGGGTCGACCAGCAGCACCTCGGGGTCGCCCGCCGCGTTGCGCTCCAGCGCGTCCCAGGCGCCGCGCACGAGCAGGACGTCGCCCGCCGCCAGCGCCACCTCGCGCGGGCCCAGGTCCTCCCCGCCCCGGTGCACGGCCAGGACCACCAGCTCGCCGCTCTCCGTGACCATGCCGGGGAACGCGGGCTCGCCGATCAGCGCCGAGCGCGGCGGGACGACGATCTCCGCCGCGCCGACCTCGCGGCCGAGCAGCGCGCCGCCGTCCCCGCCGTCGAGGTAGTGGGCGACGAGCGTGTGCTCGTGGGCGCCCAGGTCGGCGGGCAGCGCCTTGGGCGTGCGCCGCGGCAGCAGCCGCCGGCCGAGCAGCGCGGTGATGGCGACCGTCCCGGCCAGCAGCGGGATCCCGACGAGCGCGAACTCGGCGTAGCCGAACGGCGGCTCGCCGGCGTTCTGCGCGGCCTCGGAGACGATCACGTTCACCGGCGTCCCGGTGAGCGCCAGCAGCGACCCGGCGTGCGCGGCGAACGCCAGCGGCAGCAGGATCTGCGAGGTCGGCCGGCCGAGCCGCAGCGCCGCGATGACCACGATCGGCAGCAGCGCGGCCACGGCGCCGTTGATCGAGATCAGCGCGGTGAGGATCCCGCACATCAGCATCACCGACACCA
>JAICUS010000731.1 GCA_025935735.1 Solirubrobacteraceae bacterium
AGGTGCCGGAAGTGCAGCTCGCGCGGGATGTTCTCCAGCGGCGGCACCTGCAGCAGGCGGAAGGAGGTGGTGGCCTCCTCGGGCGCCTCGGCGCACCACTGGACCCAGGCCGGCAGCACCCGCTCGACGTCGGTGGCGTCCCACGCCAGGTAGCCGGCGACGACGTCGCGCAGGGGCAGCAGGTCGAACTCGATCGCCGTCACCACGCCGAGCGGGGCGGCACCGCCGCGCAGCGCCCAGAACAGGTCCGCGTCGTCGTCGGCGGTGGCCCGCACGAACGTGCCGTCGGCGAGCACCAACTCCACCGCGGTGACCGCGTTGCACTGCAGGCCCAGCGCCCGGGCGTACCAGCCGATCCCGCCGCCGAGGCTGTAGCCGACGACGCCGACGTCCGGTGACGAGGGGTGGCGCGCCGCCAGCCCCACCCGCCCGGCCGCGTCGCACAGATCGCCCCAGAGCACACCGGCTCCCACCCGGGCGCAGCACCGCTCCTCGTCCACCCGCAGCTCGGTCATCGCCGAGGTGCGCAGCAGCACCGCCTCGGTCAGGTTGCCCGACAGCGGCGGCGCGCCGTGCCCGGTCCCCTGCGGCGCGACCGACAGCCCCGCCGCCGCCGCGGTGCACAGCACCTCGGCGACCTCGTCCGGGAACGCCGGGTAGGCGACCGCCGCCGGGTGGTCCGACATCTGCAGGTTCCACGGCGAGCGGGCCAGGTCGTAGGCCGCGTCGCCGGGCAGGTGCACCGCTCCACCGCACAGGCCACGCAGGCTCTCCGCCCGGAGGTGGGCGGGGGCGGGGACCTGCTGCTGGGTCACGGGGCTCCTCGTCTCAGGGGTGGACAGCGTCCGTCGCGGAACTTGAGAAGAACTTGAGGCTGTTCCCGTCGACCCCCTCGAGGACGGCGGCGACGGTCCCGGGCGTCAGGAACAGCCGCTGCGCGATCTCCGGGACGCCGAGCCCCGACGCGGCCAGCGCGAGGACCGGCCGCTCCATGCTCGACCGCCGCGGGGCGGCCTGCCGGTGCCCGTCGCTGACCCCGCGCGCCTGCAACGCCGCGCAGGCCCGCCCGAGCACCCCGTCCGCGCCGCGCGCGGCGGCGGCCGCGCTCGCCTCGCGCAGCAGCGGGACCGCCTCGTCGTCGGGGACCTGGGTGGAGGACCCGAGCAGGCAGCGGGCGCGGGCGAGGTCGACCGCGGCCGTGGTGCCCGACAGCAGGTCGACGGCCTCCCGGAGCTCCTCGACCCCGGCCGGACCGCGCAGCCGGCCGAGCAGCGCCAGGGCGGCGCCGAGGAAGCTGGGCGCACCCCACCGGCGCAGCAGGCGGACCTCCTCCTCGGCGAGCTGGACCGCCTCCTCGGCGCGACCCAGACCGCGCAGGGCGAGCGCCGCGATGCCCCGCCAGGGGTTCCAGGCCGGGTTCGGGATCGGCACGGGCGTGCGGAAGCCGATGACGGCGCCGAGCGCCTCCTCGTAGCGGCCCTCCGCTACCAGCACGCGGGCGAGGGCGTGCTGCAGCCACCGGGTGCCGTCGCCGACCGCCGGCTCCGCGGCGGCCGCGTCGGCCGCCTGCCGGGCCGCGTCGAGGTCCCCCCGGTCGAGGTGGCAGTTGATCTCCACCGCGCGGCAGTAGGGATTGCCCACCGGGCCGTGCCCCCAGATCCGGGCCTGGTCGTAGGCCATGCGCACCAGGCCCAGCGCCTCGTCCAGCTCGCCGCGCCGCCAGTGCCACATGCCCTCCCAGAGGTTCGACGAGTGGACGGCGAACACCGAGCCGCGGGCGTGCGCGGAGGCCCGCGCCCGGGCGAAGAAGTCGCCCAGGTCGTCGTCGGCGAGCATGCGCACGACGGCGCCGACCACCCAGAACAGGCCGTAGTCCACGGCGAACAGCCGGTCGCCGGACAGGGCGGCACGGGCCAGCTCGACGGCCCGCGCCCGGTCCTCGCCGGCGATCGCCGCCTCCAGGGACAGCGCCGCCGCCAGCATCTGCGCCCCGGTGCCGTCGCCGCGGGGCTCGGGCGGCGGCTCGGTGCGCCAGATCGCCGGGTCCAGGCCGTGCATGAAGCCGGTCTGCCGCTCCAGCGCGGTCAGCGCCTGCCGCTGGTCGTCGAGCTCGTCGGGCAGGGCCAGGCGCGCCTCCCGCGCGAAGGCGGTGGCGACCCCAGGCGGGCCGGCGAACACCTGCGCGCGGGCGATCGCCACGGCGAGGTCGGCGCGGGCGAGCGCGTCCTCCTGGAGCGCGTAGGCCTGCAGCAGGTGCTCGACGCCGGCGGCGCCGTCCAGCAGCGCCTCGAGCATGCCCAGCTCGGAGAGGACGTCGCGGCGCAGGCCGTCGTCGGACGGTGGCTCGTCCAGCGCCCGGCGCAGCAGCGTGACCGCGGTGTCGGAGGCCCCGCGCTCGGCGGCGGTGGCGGCGGCCCGGCGCAGCTGCGCCACGATCCCGTCGTCCCCGCGCCGGGGCGCCAGCAGCAGGTGCGCGGCGACCTGCTCGTCGCTGGCACCCGACGCGCGCAGCACCGCGGCGGCGCGCTCGTGCAGCAGCGCCCGCTCGGGGGCGGGCAGCTCGCGGTAGACCGCGTCGCGGACCAGCGGGTGGGCGAACGCGAGCGGCCACTCGTCCTTGACCACCTC
>JAICUS010000698.1 GCA_025935735.1 Solirubrobacteraceae bacterium
CCTCGGGTGCCGCGAACAGCTCGGCGATGCCCGCCCGCACACGGCCGACGAGCGACTTGACCGGCTTCTGGCGGTGCGACGTGCCCATGAGGCCGGCGTGCTCGCCCGCGAGGCGTGCGAGGGCGTCGGGGCGGACCTTGGACGGACCGCAGCCGAAGCGGCCGTCGGAGGGCTTCAGATCGGCGGGGATGTGCAACTGCGTACTCGTCGTCATGTGGGCAGACGTCCCTGTGTCGGGGGTGCAGGTCAGGCCCAGGCGCGCGGCGTGCTACGTGCTCCCGCCGCTCCCCGGTGGTGTGCTCCACCCGAACGCCAGTCGCGACGGCCCGACCGAGTAGAGCGGTCGCGGCCGTCGCGGCGTGGTGCAGTGTGCGCTCTATGGGCGGGTGATGCCCAACGCGTAGCTGCCGCTGCCGCTCGACGAGACCACGCGCCAGCGATACGTGCCGGCCGTGCCGGCGTAGGTGACGCTCTCCGTCGACGTCAGCCCGGCCGAGCGCGCGACCCGCGACCACGAGCCGAACGCGTCGCGCTTCTGCAGGATGAGGTCGAAGTTCGCCGTCACGGGGCCGGTGAGGCAGCCGCGGTGCGTTCCGGCGACCGCGCTGTAACCGGAGCTCGTCGGCAGCTGAACCGAGCCGCCCGAGCTCAGGCTGCCGCTGAACAGCTCCGCCAGCCCGCAGGGGATCGGCGGCGGCGGTGGTGGGGGCGGCGGCGGCGGTGGCGGCGGTGGCGGGGGCGGCGGCGGCGGGGGCGGCGGCGGCGGCGCCACGGCCGGGTTCGTGTACAGCAGCCGGTTCGGCGAGCCGCTGCCCGGGTTCGTGACCCGGCCCGTCGTCGCGCCGTTGACGATCGCCGCGTTGACCGCGGCCGGCAGCGCGAGCGGCGTGCCCTGCAGGACGAGCGCCGCGGTACCCGTGACGTGCGGCGTCGCCATCGACGTGCCGCTGATCGTGTTCGTCGCCGTGTCCGAGGTGTTCCAGGACGACGTGATGCTCGAGCCGGGTGCGAACAGGTCGACGCACGTGCCGTAGTTCGAGAACGACGAGCGCGCGTCGGTCGACGTGGTCGAGCCGACCGTGAGCGCCTCCGCCGTGCGAGCCGGCGACTGGTTGCACGCGCTCGTGTTGTCGTTGCCGGCGGCGAGCGCGTACGTCACGCCGTCGGCGATCGAGTTGCGCACGGCGGTGTCCAGCGAGGACGACGCTCCGCCGCCGAGGCTCATGTTGGCCACGGCGGGCGTGCCGGCGGCGTGGTTGGCGGTGACCCAGTCGATGCCCTTGATCACGCCCGAGTTCGAGCCGCTGCCGTTGCAGTCGAGCACGCGGACGGCCACGAGGCTGACCGCCTTGGCCACGCCGTAGGTGCTCCCACCGACCGTGCCGGCGACGTGCGTGCCGTGGCCGTTGCAGTCCGCGGCCGGCAGCGCGCCGTCGACCGCGTCGGTGCCGTCGACCGCGCGGCCGCCGAACTGCGAGTGCGAGGTGCGGATGCCGGTGTCGATGATGTAGGCGGTGACGCCCAGACCCGTCGCGCCGTAGTTGTACGTGTTGTTCAGCGGCAGGTCGACCTGGTCGATGCGGTCCAGGCCCCACGTCGCCGGGCTCTGCGTCTCGTCGATCGAGACGATCGCGTCGGGCTCGACGAACGCGACGTCGGGATCGCTGCGGACGTCGGCCAGCGCGTCATCGGAAAGCTCGGCGGCGAACCCGTTGAGCGCGCTGCGGTACTGGCGCTGGACCCGGCCGCCGCGGCCGCGCGCACGGCGCTCGACGCGATCGGCGGCGGCGGCGCCCTTGCCGCTCTTGAGCACGACGATGTACTGGCCGGGGATCGCGGCGGCGCTGGCGGCGGGCGCCAGCGGCGCCGGCGTCTGGGCGAGCGCGCTCGCCGGGGCGGTCGCCAGCGCGATCGCCGCGATCGTGAGAGCTCGTGCGCCTCGCGCACTCCGAGAAAACATCCTGTTTGATCCTCTCGACAAAGGGGTAGGGGCCCGCGTCCCGAGACGAGCCTAGACAACTTCGCGGCGAACCTCCACGGGACATGCGTCCGCGCGCGGGGTGCCGAGCGCCGCCCGGCCGGCCCCTACTCGCTGAACTCGGTGTCGATCCAGTCCATCATCGAGCGCAGCTCCTTGCCGGTCCCCTCGACCTGCGTGGCGGCCTGCTCGGCGCGCATGCGCTTGAAGTTCTCCTGGCCCGCGCGGTTCTCGGCGATCCACTCGCGGGCGAAGTCGCCGCTCTGGATCTCGGTGAGGATCTGCTTCATGTTCGCGCGGGTGTCGTCGGTGATGACGCGCTTGCCGCGCGTGTAGTCGCCGTACTCGGCGGTGTTGGAGATCGAGTAGCGCATCCCGGCCAGGCCCTTCTCGTACATGAGGTCGACGATGAGCTTGAGCTCGTGCAGGCACTCGAAGTACGCCATCTGGGGGTCGTAGCCGGCCTCGACGAGCGTCTCGAAGCCCGCCTGGACGAGCTCGGACGCGCCGCCGCAGAGGACGGCCTGCTCGCCGAAGAGGTCGGTCTCGGTCTCGTCCTTGAACGAGGTCTCGATGACGCCGCCGCGCGTGCAGCCGATGCCCTTGGCGTAGGCCAGCGCGAGCGCCTTGGCGTTGCCGCTGGCGTCCTGCTCGACGGCGATCAGGCCGGGCACGCCGGAGCCCTCGAGGTACTGGCGGCGCACGAGGTGGCCGGGCCCCTTGGGCGCGATCAGCGCGACGTCGACGCCGGGAGGCGGCTGGACCTCGTCGTAGTGGATCGAGAAGCCGTGCCCGAACAGCAGCATGTTGCCCTCGGAGATCCCGTCC
>JAICUS010000629.1 GCA_025935735.1 Solirubrobacteraceae bacterium
CTGGCGCTGCAGCAGATCACCTGGGGGCGGCCGTCGCCGCTCGGCTCGGACTCGCGCCAGACGATCGGCCTGGGCATCACCGCCTCGGCCGGCGGCGCCGAGCTCTCCGCCCGGCTGGCGAAGATCGACACCGCGATCTACCGCCGCAAGCGGATCGAGTTCGAGTACCACACGATGCAGCGCGACGAGACCGCGCTGCGCCGGGTCGACCCGTACCACCTGCTGTTCGAGGGCGGGCAGTTCTACCTGGTCGGCCTCTCGCACGAGCGCGGCGAGGCGCGGGTGTTCCGGCTCTCGCGCATCCGCGGCAAGGTCGCCTACGCCACCAAGGCCGAGCACGACTTCCAGCGCCCGGCGGACTTCGACCCGCGCGTGTACGCGAACCGGATCCCGTGGCAGCTCGGCGAGACGGCCGGCACGGCCGAGGTGCTGATCGCCGAGGACGTCGCCTGGTACGTCGAGCGCCAGTACGGCGCCTACGGGACGCTGACGCGGACCGAGGACGGGCTGGTCTACCGCACCGAGTACGCGCTCGCGCGGCTGCTCATCTCCTGGGCGCTGGACTTCGGCGGGCGCATCCTCGGGCCGCCGGCGCTGGTGGAGGAGTTCCACCGGCGGGTCGAGCGGCTGATCGAGGGCCATCGCGGCGAGCCGCCGGTGGCGGTGGACGCGGCGGCGCCGGCCGCGCCCGTGGCCGCCGACGGCAACGGCCGCGGCCGGGGGTCGGAGGCGGCGATCCGGCCGGAGCGCTTCGCCCGGTTGGTGACGCTGGCGTCGGTGCTGATCGCCGCGGGCCGCGAGGGCCGGCGGCTGGCCGTGGCCGAGGTGTGCGACCGGCTGCAGATGTCGCCGGCCGAGCTGCGCGAGGACGTCTCGGTGCTGAACGTCGTCAACTTCGGCGGCGGCGCGTACGTCATCTACGCGGAGGTGACCTCGGGCGGCGAGATCGACGTCGACCTCGAGCCCTACTCGGACACGTTCGACCGCCCGGCGCGGCTGCTGCCGATCGAGGCCAAGGCGCTGGTGGCGGCGATCGACCTGCTCGGGCTGGCCCACCCGGAGCTGCGCTCGGCCCGCGCGAAGGTGGTCGACGCGCTCGGCTTCGACCCGGTGGAGGAGGGGCTGCACATCGTCGCGCCGCGGGCCGACGACTCGATCTCGCACACCGTCGAGCTGGCGGTGCACGAGACGCGGCTGCTCGAGCTCGAGTACTGGACCCAGGCCGAGGACCGCTACTCCGAGCGCGTGGTCGAGCCGTACGCGCTGATGAACGGCCAGGAGGGCTGGTACGTGGCCGCCTGGGACCTCGAGCGCGGGCGGCTGCAGCACTTCCGGCTGGACCGGATCAAGCGCGCGGCCGCGCTGAACCAGCGCTTCGAGCCGCGCGAGGGCCTGAACCCGATCGCCGACGTGGCCGGCTGGCCGCGCACCGGCACGGTCGGCGGCTCGCGCGCCGCCCGGGTGCTGATCTCGCCCGAGCACGCGCGCTGGGAGCGCGAGCGCCGGACGGTGCTGGGCGAGCTGGACGACGGCTCGGTCGTCGTCGAGATCACCTTCAAGGGCCTCGACTTCCTGGTGCGCGAGGTGCTCAAGGAGGCGGGCGACGCGATCGTGCTCGAGCCCGCCGACGCCCGCGCCGAGGTGCTCGCCCGGGCCGAGCGCCTGCTCGCCCGCGCGTCATGAGCCCCAGCGGCCGCTCGCGGATCGCGATGTCGCCGTCCGAGTTGCTCGCGTTCCTCGACGAGGAGCGGACGCTGACCTGCTCGACGTTGGGCCGCGACGGCTGGCCGCACCTGATGCCGCTCTGGTACGTCGTCCGCGACGGCGAGTGCTGGTCCTGGACCTACGCGAAGTCGCAGAAGGTCCGCAACCTCGAGCGCGACGCCCGCTGCACCGTCCAGGTCGAGGCCGGCCTGGAGTACGGCGAGCTGCGCGGCGTGATGATGAAGTGCGCGGCGGCGATCCACCGCGAGCTGGAGGTCGTCGCCGGCGTCGGGTCTGATCTGGCGGCCCGTTACGGCGGCCACGCGGCCGACATGCGCGCACAGGCGCCCAAGCGGGTGGCGCTGCAGTTCATCGTGAACTCCACCGCCTCGTGGGATCACCGGAAGCTGTAGCCCGTCTGTGCCTCGGGCGCGCGTGCCGGGGCCGGCGCACTGCGGCTGGGTAGGGAAGTGGTCCCTCCGGGGCGGCCGGGCGGGTCGGGTGGTCGATTTCTAATCTCTACTATTCCGGTTGAGTCAGTTTAGGCACCTATAGCGCGCCTGGATTCACACACGTGAAACAGGTGCGTCGCGGACGTGGTCGAGCCTGATCGTTTCTCGCGAACGGCCACAGAACACGCGCACGCCCGACCCTCGCGACCGCGGCGAGGGATAGGGGCGGCAAAGGGACCCGCCTCCCCTACCCAGCAGCAGTTCGCCGAGCCCGCCTCGCCGTACCGGCCCAGCCACGCGCCCCTAGACGCTCAGCGTCCGCAACAACGCCAGCGCCCGGTCCAAGTGCCCGCGCAGCGCGTTCAGCGCCCGGGCCGAGTTGCCGTCGGCGACGGCGTCGGCGATCTCGCGGTGCTCGCGCAGCGTGGTCGCGATCTGCTCGGGTGAGCGGGCCGTGGCGCGGCCCATCCGGCGCTGGCGGTCGCGCAGGGAGTCGTAGAGGCCGAGCAGGATCTGATTGCCGGTGGCGGCGACGAGCGTGCGGTGGAATGCCCGGTCGGCCTCGACGAACTCGCCGCCGGCCAGGCCCTCCTGGCGCTCGGTCGCCCGGCAGAGAGCCTCGCCGACGTCGCCGGGCGCGCCGATCGCCCGCTCGATCGCGTAGCGCTCGATCACCCAGCGCGTCTCGATCACCGCCTCCATCTCGGCCGCGGACACCGGCACGACCAGCGCGCCCCGCCGGGGATACAGCCGCAGCAACCCCTCGGACTCGAGCTGGGTGAACGCCGCGCGCACCGGCGTGCGGCTGATCCCCAGCGCCTGGGCGACCTCGCCCTCGCTGATCAGCTCGCCGCCGGGCATCCGCCCGTCGAGCACCCGCTCCTTCACGTGCCGGTACGCCCGCTCGCTCGCCGCCGGCGTCCGCTCGTCAGCCATACCGGCATCTTGCCCACCCGGCGCCGCCCGAGGCAGCCCGCCGCCCCCGGCGAAGCCCGAGCCGCCCGCTCGCGCCTCCATCCCGGCGCCGCCGCGAGGGCCGCGCGCAGCGCCCGCCGCCCGCGCGGCCCGCCCCGCCGCCGCCCGGCGCCGTTCGCCCGCCGCCCCCGGCGCCTGCCTCCCCGGCGGCGCCC
>JAICUS010000119.1 GCA_025935735.1 Solirubrobacteraceae bacterium
GAACGTCAGCCAGCCGTCCGACGTGCTCACCGCCCGGGCCGCCGCGGCGGGCGCGTTCGACAGCCTGTTCCTCGGGCTCGGCGTGGTGGCGCTGATCGTCGGCGCCGTCGGGGTGGCCAACATCATGATCATCTCGGTGCTGGAGCGCCGCTCGGAGATCGGCCTGCGCCGCGCCCTCGGCGCCACCCAGGGCCAGATCCGCACCCAGTTCCTCGCCGAGTCGATCCTGCTCGCGCTCGCCGGCGGCGTCGCCGGCGTGCTGGCCGGCGTCGCGGCGACGGCCGTCTACGCGAGCGCGAGGCACTGGGCGCTCGTGATCCCGGCCGAGGCCTGGGCGGGCGGCATCGCCTCGGCCATCCTGATCGGCGCGCTGGCCGGCCTGCTGCCGGCCGTCCGCGCGTCGCGGATGCCGCCCACCGTGGCCCTGCGGACGGTATGAGCCGGCGGCCGCCGGGATCAGACGGTGTCGAGCGGGCGCAGCGCCGGGATGGCCCGCGCGCGGCGGGCGGGCAGCCGCAGCCGGCGCGGCCACTGCAGCGGGCGATCCATGAGCTCGGCGGCCTGTCCCGGCACGAGGACGGCCCACAGGCCGGCGGCCGTGGCGAGCAGGATGCGGACTCCGAGGGGTGGCGTATCGGTCACGTCGCTCGCGCCGACACTGCCCCGTCGGCCCGGGGCGCAACCGTCGTCAACCGCGCGTGACAGCCCAGAAACGACGAGAGCCGCCTCGCGGGCGGCTCGTACGACGGTTATCGGCAGCGCCGCCCCGAACCTTTAGCCCCCGCGCGCGAGTTGGCGCGTTGGCGCTCAGCGGGTCCAGAGGCCGAGCGGCCGGCCGAGCACCGCGAAGCAGGCCAGCACGGCCGCGGCCTCGATGCCGGCGACCAGCAGCCCGTTGGCGACGGAGCCTGCCTCCACGCGGTCGCGCAGGAACGCCGCCGCGGCCGCGACGACGGTGACGAGCGGCAACAGCCGGGCGGCCGAGAGCCGCGGGAGCTCGACGCGGGTCAGGCGAGCGAGGTCGTCCAGCGGCGGCCGGACAGCCCGCACGCGGGCGCCGTCGAGCCGGCGGGCCAGCGCCCGGGCGCGCACCACGGCGACGAGCGCGATGCCGGCCAGCGCCGGGCCGGCGAGCAGCAGCCCGGCCGAGCCCTGTCCCGTCACCGCCGCGCCCGCCGCGAACATGGTCAGACCGGCGGCGACCAGTGCCGTGCCGTTGCGGCGCGCGAGCAGGGTGGCGTCGGCCGGCGCCATCGGCGTCCGCCGCGCCGCGAGCGCCTGCAGCAGCGCGAGCCCGGCCGCCACGCCGGCCACCTGCGCCGCGACGAAGAAGACGACCGCCCAGGCCACGGGCGCCGTGACGTCCGGCGAGGCCGAGTGGATGAGTGAGAGCGTCGAGCCGCCGGTGGCCAGCACGGCGGCGACGGCCAGCAGCGTCGCGCGGATCCCGCGCCGCGCGGCGACCTCGGCGTCGAACGCCGCGGCGATCTCCGCAGGCGCGCCGAACGCCCGCACGGCGTCCGCCTCGCCGCGCTCGGCCGCCGCGTCCTCCAAGTGGTCGCGGCACTCGCGCAGGAAGCGCCGGCGCGCGGCCCCGCGGACGCGCAGCGCCGCCGAGAGCTCCGTCAGATACCGCTCGACGGTCATCCCAGCACCCGCTCGACCGCCGAGGAGAACCGCCGCCACTGCGCGCGCGAGCGCGAGACCTCGCGCCGGCCCGCCGCCGACAGCGAATAGACGCGCCGCCGCCGCCCCTCCCCGTCGCTCCACGCGCTGGTCACGAGGCCACCGCGCTCGAGCCGGTGCAGGGCGGGATACAGCGACCCCTCGGGCACCTCGAGCTCGCCCCCGCTGCGCCGGGTCAGCCGCTGGCTGAGCTCATATCCGTGGCCCGGCGCATCCGCCAGGACCGCGAGCAGCAGTCCGTCCAGGTGCCCGCGCAGCAGGTCGCTCGTCATGACGGCCACTATACCTAGGCCGTCTAGGTATGTCCCGGCGCCGCCCGCGGAAAGGGCGGCGCCGGGCGACATACGTCAGACGGCCTCGAGCGCGGCCTCGGCGTGCGGCGCGAGCTCCGACGCGGTCGCGGGATGCGACTCGACCAGGATCGCCGAGATGACGGCCCCGGCCGCGGCGATCGCCGCGAGCACGTAGAACGCGGTCGAGAAGCCGTGCGTCAGCGCGGCGCCGCCGGCCGCGGCGGCCCCCGGGTGCGCGGTGAGGAAGCTCGCCGTCGCGGTCGCCGCGATGGTGGTCACCGCCGCGGTGCCGATCGCGCCGCCGATCTGCTGGGTCGTGTTGATGAGCCCCGACGCGACGCCCGCGTCGGCGTGCCTCACCCCGGCCAGCGCGCCGATCGTCATCGGGATGAACGCGAACGCCATCCCGAGCCCGGTCACCAGGAAGGCCGGGAACAGGTCCCAGAAGTAGTGGCCGTCCACCGGCAGCCGCGCGTAGAGCACGAGGCCGACCGCGGTGAGCAGGAGCCCGCCCACCAGCGGGGTGCGCAGCCCGATCCTCAACGCCACCGCCTGGGCGACGTTCGCGAACACGACGATCGTCAGCGTCAGCGCGACGTACGCGACGCCGGTCTGGATCGCCGAGTAGTGCAGCACCTGCTGCATGTACAGCGTGAGCAGGAAGAACTGCGAGAAGATCGCCGCGCCCATCAGCAGCCCGGCGACGTTGGAGCCGGTCAGCGTCCGCAGGCGGAACATCCGCATCGGCAGCAGCGGGGCCTTGGACCGCAGCTCGATCGCCACGAAGCCGATGATCAGCGCGCCGGACACGGCGAGCAGCACGATCGTCTCGGTCGATCCCCAGCCGTGCTGGACGGCGCGGGTCATCGCGTAGACGAGCAGCATCAGGCCGCCGGTGATCGACGCGGCGCCGGGCAGGTCGAAGTGGCGGTGGGTGAGGTCGGCGCGGCTCTCATTGAGCAGGCGCGGGGCCAGCGCGATCACCGCGATGCCGACGGGGACGTTGATGAAGAACACCCACGACCAGCTCAGGGCGCTGGTCAGCGCGCCGCCGAGCAGCACGCCGGCGGCGCCGCCGCTGCCGGACACCGCGCCCCAGATGCCCAGGGCGAGGTTGCGCTCGCGGCCCTCCGCGAACGTCGTCATGAGGATGGACAGCGCGGCCGGCGACACCAGCGCCGCGCCGAGGCCCTGAACCGCGCGGAAGGCGATGAGCGAGCCCTCCGACCACGCGAGGCCGTCGAGGAGGGAGCTGGCGGTGAAGAGCGCCAGCCCGGCGATGAACAGGCGACGGCGGCCGATGATGTCGGCCATCCGGCCGCCGAGCAGCAGCACCCCGCCGAAGAGGATCGAGTAGGCGGTGACCACCCACTGCAGGTTCTCCTGGCTGAAGTGCAGGTCGGTCTTGATCGTCGGGAGTGCGACGTTGACGATCGCCACGTCGAGCACGACCATGAACTGCGCGGCGACGATCACCGCGAGCGCGATCCAGCGCCGGCGGTCTGTGTTTTGCATCTCAGACATTGCCGTAGAGGGTCCCGCGCGGAGGGGCCGCGGCCTATACGGGATTCAGGCGTCGGAGGGTGCGGCTAGCCCCTAAAGCTTGTGGGTTTCCACACTAGCCCGCTCATCGATCTCTCAGGTAGCGTCGCGCCGTGAAGTCAGGGAAGACACTGGCGCTGGGCGTCGCGCTCGCGCTGCTGCTGGGCGGGACCGCCCAAGCGGCCGACACCTACCGGATCACCGCCGGCGGCAACCAGGACTGGGGGCCGGACACGGGAGCCCTCGACCAGACGGCCTCGACGCCGCTGGAGGCGACCGGCACGGAGACCGACGACGGTCCGGCCGTCGGGACGGTCGACTACCACCTGCAGGCCGGCCCCGGCATCGCGCGCGCGTCGATGAACGGGCACGTCGCCGTGCCCTCCGGTCTCGCCTATCCGTTCAACCCGTCCATGCAGGCGGTGTCGACCACCGAGCTGACCATCAGCGGGCCGGCGTTCGAGATCAACACGTCGCTCAACCTCCACGTCGACGGCACCATCGACGCGACGCAGTGCCCCGGCGGCCCGCCCTGCGGCACCCTGACCGCGTTCGTCTTCGCCCCGTCGGGCACGACCGCGGGCGCCGGGTCGGAGTTCACCTCGCTCGGGGCCGGGCGGGAGAACGACATGGGGCTCCAGCTCGACCCGATCCCGGGCGGCTATCACGTGCACGGGGACGTGACGTCGCGCGAGTTCGGGCTGCGCACGGGCACCCCGATCCCGCTCGGGATCGTGCTCAACCTCAGCGGCCGCTTCGGCGGCAACGCGGCGGGCGAGACGTTCGCCGCCGACATGGAAGTGAGCTTCGCGCCCGGCGGCCCGGTGCTCAACCTCCCGGCCGGCTACACGGTGTCGGGCGCCAACGTGGTGAACAACCGCTGGGACGACCCGTTCGCGGGCAACCTCGTGGTGGCCGACTGCGACGACCCGGCGCTCGCCCAGGCGACGACGATCCGCGGCAGCCTCATCCTGCGCGACCTGCCCGGGTGCCCGGCACTCACGCTGCCGCAGCTGGAGCACATCGGTGGCGACGTGATCATCGACGGCAATGCAGGTGACCTCGGGGTCGACCTGGGTAACGCGTCCGTCGGCGGGGCGATCGACGTGAGCAGCAACGGCGGCGACCTGACCGTCGACGTCGGCTCGGTGGGCGAGGCGATCGACGTCAGCGGGACGGGCGGCGACCTGACGATCGACGCGGGCTCGGTGGGCGAGGCGATCGACGTCAGCGGGACGGGCGGCGACCTGACGGTCGACCCCGGCACGACCGGCGGCGACCTCGACATCAGCGACAACCCCGACGCGAATTCGATCGACGCCGGCAACGGGCAGATCGGCGGTGACCTGACGATCACCGACAACGGGACCGCCGCGGTGAACGCGAACGACTCGCTCACGGTCAGCGGCGACGCGGACGTCGAGACCGACGGCGGCGGGATGCTCGACCTCTCCGGCGTCGATGCCGCGGGCGACGAGACCGTGGTGGCCGGCGACGGGGACGGCGTCAGCGCCAACACCGCGGGTGGGACGACCGACGTGTCGATCCTCGGCGGCACGGCGGCGATGCACGTCGTGCTCCCCGACGGCGCGTTCGACCAGCCCGTGGCGTTCACGGTCACCCGGCGCGGCGACGACCCGGCCGAGGGCGACGTCGACCCGCTCGCCGGCTACGCGTTCGCGTTCGCCGTGCCCACGCTGAACGCGGACGCCCGGCTGAGCTTCACGGTCGACCTGGCCGCGCTCGACGCGACCACGCGCGCGGCCCTGCTGGCGGGCAACGCGACGCTGGTGACCAAGCCGGACGCTCCCGGCTCGGCGTACAGCGCGTTCGCCCGCTGCACCGGCGGGCAGACGCCGGAGGCCGACGGGTGCGTGACGGTCACGCTGCTCGCGGCCGACGGCAGCGTCGCGCCGGCGGGCGCCGAGCCCGCGCTCGCGCGCTTCGACGGCGTCGCCGGGCACTTCTCGACCTGGGCCGTGGCGCGGCTGCTCGCGCACGCCGCCCCGCCGCCCGGCGCCGGCGCGCCGCCGGCGGCGACCCCGCCGCTGGGTTCCGTCGCCGCCCGCCCGACGCGGGCGCAGATCCGCGCGCTGCTGCGCCGCCAGATCGCCCCGCGCGGCAAGGCGGCGAGGATCGGCGCGCTGCTCCGGCACGGCTACCGGCTGCGCTTCCGGGCGCTCACCGCCGGCACCGCGAAGGTGGGCTGGTATCGCCACCGGGTCCTGATCGCACGCGGCCGGCACACGTTCGCCGGCGCGGGCCGGGCGACCATCGCCGTCAAGCTCACGCACGCGGGCCGCCGGCAGCTGCGGCACGCCAGGCGCCTGCGGCTCACGGCCCGGGGCTCGTTCGCGTCCGTGAGCGCGGCGCGCGGCTTCACGCTCCGGCGCTGAGCAGGAACGGAGAAGCGAGGCGGCTGGGCCCCGCCTAGCATGGCCGGCACGATGAGCCTGGCCACGAGCACCGAAAACCAAGCGGCCCCCGTCGCCGACCGCCATGACCTGATCCGCGTGCACGGCGCGCGCGAGAACAACCTCAAGGACGTCAGCGTCGAGCTCCCCAAGCGCCGGCTGACCGTGTTCACCGGCGTCTCGGGCTCGGGCAAGAGCTCGCTGGTGTTCGACACGATCGCCGCCGAGTCGCAGCGGCTCATCAACGAGACCTACAGCACGTTCGTGCAGGGCTTCATGCCGACGCTGGCCCGGCCCGACGTCGACGTCCTGGAGGGTCTGACGACGGCGATCAGCGTCGACCAGGACCCGATGGGCTCAAACCCGCGCTCGACCGTCGGGACCGCCACGGACGTCGACGCGATGCTGCGGATCCTGTTCAGCCGGCTGGGCGAGCCGCACATCGGCGGCCCCGGCGCCTACTCGTTCAACGTCGCCTCCGCCCACGGCAGCGGCGGGATCACGATCGAGCGCGGCGACAAGACCATCACCCAGAGCGCGAGCTTCAGCCGCACCGGCGGCATGTGCCCGCGCTGCGAGGGCCGCGGCGCGGTGAGCGACTTCGACCTGTCCGCGCTCTATGACGAGGACAAGTCGCTCAACGAGGGCGCGCTGACGATCCCCGGCTACAGCATGGACGGCTGGTACGGCCGGATCTTCCGCGGCAGCGGCTTCTTCGACCCCGACAAGCCGATCAAGAAGTTCAACAAGCGCGAGCTCCACGACCTGCTCTACAAGGAGCCGACCAAGATCAAGGTCGAGGGGATCAACCTGACCTACGAGGGCGTGATCCCGCGCATCCAGAAGTCGATCCTCTCCAAGGACGTCGAGGCGATGCAGCCGCACGTGCGCGCGTTCGTCGAGCGGGTCGTGGCGTTCACGACCTGCCCGGACTGCGACGGCACCCGGCTCAGCGAGGCGGCGCGCTCGTCGAAGATCGCCGGCGCGAGCATCGCCGACGTCTCGGCCATGCAGATCTCGGACCTCGCCAAGTGGGTCCGCGGTCTCGAGGAGCCGTCGGTGGCCCCGCTGCTGACGGCGCTCACGGACACGCTCGACTCGTTCGTGGACATCGGGCTGGGCTACCTGTCGCTCAACCGCCCGTCGGGCACGCTGTCGGGCGGCGAGGCCCAGCGGACGAAGATGATCCGCCACCTCGGCTCGTCGCTCACCGACGTCACCTACGTCTTCGACGAGCCCAGCATCGGCATGCACCCGCACGACATCGAGCGCATGAACACCCTGCTGCTGGAGCTGCGCGACAAGGGCAACACCGTGCTCGTGGTCGAGCACAAGCCGGAGATGATCGCCATCGCCGACCACGTCGTCGACCTCGGGCCGGGCGCCGGCGCGGCCGGCGGCGAGGTGGTGTTCGAGGGTGGCGTCGACGCACTGCGGGAGAGCGGCACGATCACCGGGCGCCACCTGGACGACCGCGCGGCGCTGAAGGCGTCCGTGCGCGAGCCGTCGGGCGCGCTGGAGGTCCGCGGCGCCGCGACGCACAACCTCCAGGACGTCGACGTCGACATCCCGCTCGGCGTGCTGGTCGTGGTCACCGGTGTCGCGGGGTCGGGCAAGAGCTCGCTGATCGGCGGCTCGGTGTCGGGCCGCGACGGCGTCGTGACGATCGACCAGGCGGCGATCCGCGGCTCGCGGCGCAGCAACCCGGCGACCTACACCGGCCTGCTGGACCCGATCCGCAAGGCGTTCGCGAAGGCCAACGGCGTCAAGCCGGCGCTGTTCAGCGCCAACTCCGAGGGCGCCTGCCCGAACTGCAAGGGCGCGGGCGTCGTCTACACCGAGCTGACGATCATGGCCAGCGTGGCCAGCACCTGCGAGGAGTGCGAGGGCAAGCGCTTCGACGCCTCGGTGCTCGAGTACACGTTCGGCGGCCGCGACATCAGCGAGGTGCTGGCGATGCCGGTCGCCGAGGCGCTGGAGTTCTTCGGCGCCGGCGAGGCGAAGGTGCCGGCGGCGCACCGGATCCTCGAGCGGCTCGCCGACGTCGGGCTGGGCTATCTGACCATCGGACAGCCGCTCACCACGCTGTCCGGCGGCGAGCGCCAGCGGCTCAAGCTGGCCACCCACCTCGGAGAGAAGGGCGGCGTGTACGTGCTCGACGAGCCGACCACCGGCCTGCACCTGGCCGACGTCGAGCAGCTGCTGGCGCTGCTCGACCGGCTGGTCGACTCCGGCAAGTCGGTGATCGTCATCGAGCACCACCAGGCGGTGATGGCGCACGCCGACTGGATCGTCGACCTCGGTCCGGGCGCCGGCCACGACGGCGGCCGGGTCGTCTTCGAGGGCACGCCCGCCGACCTCGTCGCCGGTCGCTCCACCCTCACGGGCGAGCACCTGGCGGCCTACGTCGGCGGCTGAGCCGCCCGGATCGCCCGCGCGGTCTCGCGGGCCTCGATCGCCGTGCCGGAGGCGTTGAGGTGGACGCCGTCGTCCTCGCGGACCGGCACGTCGCGACCGCGGTCGCGGATCGTGGCCTGGTAGCCGTGCGGGCTGAACAGGAGGTCCATGCGCAGCACGGTGACGCCGGAGAGCCCCTTGGCCGCGGTGACGAACGCCTGGTTGATGGTGCGCACGATCGCCGCGCGCGCCGGGTCCCTGGAGAGCGCGATCGTCTCCCAGTACACGCGCGCGCGACCGCCCTGGCGGTAGGTGCGCATCATCGACCGGGCGCGGCGGACGTACTCCGCCACCCAGCCCGATTCGCAGCAGGTCTGCCGGGTGCCGTCCGGCGAGGTCATCGGGAAGCCCTCCGTCGCCCCGATCGACACCACGGTGACCGCCGGGCGCAGGCGCCTGACCTGGGCGCGGGCGATCTGCGGCCAGTGGCCGAGGCTGATCTCGCCGCCCGGGGCCACGCTCGAGACCACGCGGAAGGCGCCGAGGTCATCGCTGAGCGCGGAGTCGACGCCCTGCATCGTCGAGTCGCCCGTGGCCAGGAGCACCGGTCGCGGCCGGCTCCCGGCGCGCCCCACGACGCCCCGGACGTGGAATCCGCGGACCCGCAGGTCGAGCCGCCAGCGGCCGCGCTCGCGGGCGCGGAACCGCACCGTGCGGGCGCCGACGGACGCGGGGAACCCGATCGCCCGGCAGCGGCGAGCGCGGGCGGGCGGCCGCACGCACAGCCGCACGTGGATGCCGCCGATCCCCCACGTGTCGGTCACCTTCACCGCGACGCGGCGCCCGCGGCGGGTCCCCGCGAGCGTGAAGCGGTGCGCGCAGCCGGGCGTGCGCGCGCTCACCTCGCGCCGCACGAGCTGCCCCGCGTCCGTCGTCGTGCTCACGAAGTGGCGCACGCGGCGCCCGCACGCCCAGGGCACGGCGCCTTTGAGTCCGGTGAACGCCGTGCCGTCGGGCTGCGCGGTCCCCAGCCGGTGCGGCCGCCCGCGCACGCACTCGTAGAACGTGACCGGCGTCCCGAGCGCGGGCTCGAAGTAGAGGTCGATCACGCCGGTGTGGTTGGTCTCCGACAGCATGGTCCCGCCGGGGTCGACCGCGCGCTCCCGCGCGCTGACCGGCGCGCACAGCGGCGCGACCGCGGCGGCGGCCGGACGCGCGCTCAGCGTCAGCGCGCCCAGCGCGACGGCGGCGATGGCCGCGCTCCGCACTATCGCTCGCTCACGACGACATAGCGCTCGTCGTCGATCTCCCGGCCCCACAGCGCCGGGTCGTCCAGGCGCTCGAGCACGGCCTCCCGGCGGTGGCGCAGCACGAGGTCGCGGCAGGTCTCGGCCGGGATGCCCGCGCCGGTCGACCAGCGACCCTCGACCAGCACGAGCCGGCCGCCGGGCGCGAGCAGGGCGATCCAGCGGCGCAGCGCCTCGTCCGGGTCCGGGAGCGCCCACAGCAGGTGGCGGGAGAGCACGACGTCGGCGGATCCGGCGGCGTAGGGCGGCGCCGCGGCGTCGCCCTGCCGGAAGCTCGCGGGCACGCCCGCGGCCCGGGCCTTCGCCTCCGCGGCGGCGACCATGCGCGCGGAGAAGTCGAGCCCGGCCACGTCGTAGCCGGCCTCGGCCAGGAGCACAGAGAGCGACCCGGTGCCGCAGCCCAGGTCGAGCACCGCCGCCGGCGCCGGCGGGAGCCGGTCGCGCAGCAACGCCGCCCAGGCGGCGCGCACGGCCGGGTCGCGCAGCCCGTGGTCGGGCTCGGCGTCGAACGCCGCCGCCTGCGCGTCCCAGTACCCGGTCACGTGGCTAGGAGGCGCAGTCGCGCAGCGGCCGCGGGGCCCGGGCGCGGTCGCCGCGGGCGCCGCGGGCGGTGACGCTGAACGGCAGCGCGCAGACGTCGAGCCGGACGCGGGCGAAGCGGGCCGTGAAGGCGCCGCCGGCGCCCGTGCGGGCGTGGGCGGTCCGCACGCGCGTGCCCGTGCGGACGGTCACCGTCACGCGCTCGTGCGCGTAGAAGCCGGCGCCGCTGACCTGCAGCGGCCACGACCGGGCGACCCGCAGGCTGCGCGGCTGGGCCGCCGGGGCGACGGGCGCCGCCGCGGCCAGCGCCACCACGGCCGTCAACACCGCGCGACATGTAGGAAACGTCACCATCGGTTGACTTCTCATACCGTACTCCGATAGACCACGCGCCTGCCCAAAAATGTCGAGTGGGCTGGAGGGTCGGAAACTTCGAGGGGGCTTGCGCGCCGCGTGCGCCGTGCTGTTGGCCGGGTTGTTCGCGCTGGGAGGGACGGCGGTGGCCTCGGCCAACGTCTTCACCTGGCCGGCGGACACGCCGTTCCTGAAGGCGGGGCAACGCCCGCCTGACCTGGACGAGGAGGCCGAGGAGCGACTGCTGGAGCTCGACAAGGAGTTCATCGCCGACCGCACGGCCGGCGACCAGCGGCTCGACGTCTGGCACGCGGGAGCGCTGCGCTCGCGCGCGGCCCACGACCGCCGCGGCATGTCGCACACACACCCCCAGTCCGGCCCGGCCACGTTCAACGGCGCCTGGACCTCGGTCGGCCCCGCCCCGATGGGCGAGGTGACCCGCAGCTCCGGCAGCATCGTCCCGATGAACGGCCGCATCGGCGCGCTGGCCATCCGGCCGAGCGACGGCCGGCTCATCCTGGGCGGCGCGCAGGGTGGCATCTGGACGCTCGACGACGGCGCCGCCGCCTGGGTGCCGCGCACCAGCGACCTCGAGACGCAGGCCATGGGCGCGCTGACCGTCGCGCCGTCCGATGACTCCGTCGTCTATGCCGGCACCGGCGAGGGCGCGCTGTCCGGCGACAGCTACTTCGGCGACGGGGTGCTGAAGTCCGGCGACGGCGGCACGACGTGGGCGCACGTCTCCGGCGACTACTTCCAGGGCGTCTCGATCTCGCGCATCGCGGTCGACCCGGCCAACGCCAACCACCTCTACGCCGCGGTGCTGCGCGGCCGCGGCGGCGCGCGCCGCGTGACCGTCGCGCCGCACTCGCGCTTCGGCCTGTGGGAGTCCACCGACGGCGGCCGCAGCTGGACGCTGCGCAAGTCGGCCAGCGAGGACAACGGCGCCACCGACGTGGAGATCGACCCGCAGGACCCGCGGACCGTCTACGCCACGTTCTGGCACGACGGCATCTACAAGAGCACCAACGGCGGCCGGTCGTTCGCGCCGATCATGAACTTCGGGCTCAGCCAGCCGGACTACACGGACAGCCGCTTCTCCATCTCGATCTCGCACCCGTCGCCCGGCGGCGCGGGGACGCTCTACGCCGGCTTCAACTGGACCGACGCCGCCGGCGAGGAGCCGTCGCGCATCTGGAAGTCGACGAACGGCGGCGCGAGCTGGACGCTGCTCCCGGCCGGCGACGACGGCCCCCAGGGCGAAGAGGACTCGGTCGAGAACTACTGCGACATCCAGTGCGACTACGACAACGTCGTAGAGGCCGACCCCAACGATCCGAACCGGGTCTTCGTGGCCGGCGAGTGGGGCTATGACCTGCCGTCGCACACCGGCGGCATCTACCGCTCCACCGACGGCGGCCAGACGTGGGAGAACCTCGGCTGGGACCTGCACCCGGACTTCCACGCGTTCGCGTTCGACCTCAAGAACCCCGGCGGCGTGGCGATCGGCAACGACGGCGGCGTCTGGTACAGCCCGGACGGCGGCGGCCGGCCGACCCGCGAGGAGCCGCTGAGCAACGCCGACTGGGAGGACCTCAACGCCGGCGGCCTGACGCTCGGCCAGTTCACCAGCATCGCCACCAACCCGAGCTTCCCCGACCAGGCCAGGATCTGGGGCGGCACGCAGGACAACGGCACGATGCGCAAGTCGGCCACGTCGAACACGTGGTTCGACATGACCAGCGGGGACGGCGGTCAGGTGCTCGTCGACCCGACCGACTCCAACTACGTCTACGGCACCTACTTCGGCATCCAGCTCTACCGGATCACCGACGGCGGCGCCCACGTCTTCACCACCCAGAGCAACGTCAACGGCATCGACCTGAACGACCGCTCGGAGTTCTACGTGCCGTTCGCCCTGAACAAGCAGGACACGAGCCAGCTGTTCATGGGCACCTACCGGCTCTACCGCACCGACAACGCCAAGACGCCGCTGCCGGGTGACGTGCTGTGGAAGCCGATCAGTCCCGACCTGACCACCGGCTGCGACGGCACGGCGCCCA
>JAICUS010000085.1 GCA_025935735.1 Solirubrobacteraceae bacterium
CTGGCGCTATCACTGAGGCAGAAGCGCAGGCCGGTGTGCCGGCGGCGGATCGCCGCCACGTCCGGCGCGCCGCCGCGCAGCAGCACGTCCGCCACCGCGACGGCGATCGCCTCCATGTCACCCTCGACGAACCCCTGGCGGGTGATCGCCTGGGTGCCGAACCGCAGCCCGCCGGCGGGGTCGATCGGTATCCCGATCTCCGACAGCAGCAGCCCGTGCTCGGCCAGCGCGAGCGCGGCGTGCTTGCCGCCGCCGAACGGCCGGGCGTCGACGGCGACGTGGTGTGAGGCGGTGAACCCGCGGGCCGCCCCCAGCACGGGCAGGCCGGCGGCATCCAGCGCGCGGGCCAGCGCGGCGGCGTTGGCGATGCACTGGTCGGCGTACGCGCCGTCCGCGCGCTCGTGCTCGAGCGCGGCCGCGGTCAGCGCGGGCAGCCGCGAGACGTCGTAGTTGGCGGTCAGCCCGGGGTAGACGGCGTTCGACACGCGCGCGGCGAGCGGCTCGTCGTCGGTGACGATCGCGCCGCCGGGCGGCCCGCCGAACGACTTGTAGGTGGAGAACGTCATCAGGTCCGCGCCCTCGGCCAGCGGCGCCTGGAAACGGCCCTCGGCGATCAGCCCGGCCACGTGCGAGGCGTCGTAGAGCAGCGGCGCGCCGCTCGCGTGCACGGCCTCGGCGATCGCGCGCACGCGGTGCGGGAAGAGCATCAGGCTCGCGCCGACCACGACGAGCACCGGCGCCTCGCGGGCCAGGAAGCCCTCGAGCTCCGCGAGGTCGACGTCGAGCGCCTCCGCGTCGTAGGGCAGCGGCGCGACCCGCAGCCCGCGCACGCCGGCGGCGCCGATCGCGTGGTGGCTCAGGTGCCCGCCCGCCCAGTCGGGCAGGACGGCGATCGTGTCGCCGGGCCGCGCCAGCGCGGTGTAGACGGCCAGGTTGGCCAGCGTCGCGCTCGTCGGCCGCAGCTCCGCGAACCGCGCGCCCATCAGCCGGGCGACCGCGCCGGCCGCCGCCACCTCGACCTCGTCGAGCGGCTCCAACCCCGCCTGGTACTTGTCGCCGGGGTAGCCCATGCTCGGCTGCGCGGCCAGCGCCGCCGCGTGCAGCGACGCCACGAGCGAGCTGGGCACGTTCGCGCCGGCGTAGAGCAGCAGGCACTCGTTCTCCAGCCGCCGGGCGTGCCGCTCGGCGGCCGCCACGGCCGCCTCCAGCGCGCCGGCGGTGTCGCCTGGCAGCGCCGCCTCGACCTCCGCGAGCCGGGCGGTGGAGCCCCACGGGAAGAGGCCGCTCACGCGCCCCGCCCGCCCGGCGCCTGGGCGGCCGCCGCCTGCGGCTCGAGGTCAGCCAGCTTCAGCGGATGCGCGGGCGGGTCCGGCAGCGCGAGCTCGCGCGTGACCCGCAGCTCGCGGTCGACGTGCAGCAGCTCGCCCGGCGCCAGCGCCGTCCAGCCGGCGTCCTCGTCCATGCGCTCGGTGGCGATCACGACCGCCGGCTGCGCCGCCAGGTCGCCGGACCGCACCCGGATCCGGCCCGCGGCGCTGGCGTGCTCGAGGTGCCGGTCGCCGCCCGGGCCGCCCGGCGAGCGCTCGAGCACCAGCAGGTCGTGCGTGTCGGGGTAGCGCAGCGCCCACACCCCGTCCGCGGTGGCCAGGATGCAGTTGAGCGCGAACAGCGGCAGCTCGGCGGCGATCCAGCGGGCGGCCGCGGCCAGGCCGGCGCCCACGTCGCCGCGCGCGCGGATCTCCCGTGTGGCCAGCGCGAAGAAGCGCTCGGAGTCCGTGTCGCCGTGCACCAGCGCCTCCTCATCGCCCAGCCGGGCCTCCAGCGCGTCCAGCCCGCCGATGTGCCCGTTGTGGGCGAACACCCGGCCGTCCTGCAGGAACGGGTGCGTGTTTTTCAGCAAGTGCGCGCCCACCGACGCGTAGCGGACGTGAGCCAGGAACGTGCGCGAGACCTGCTCGCGCGCCTCGCGGCGGAAGTCGGCGTCCGAGAACGCCGCCACCGGCTCCTTCTCCACCTCCGGCCCGTCCGGCCCGAACGTGGCCAGCCCGTAGCCGTCCGGGTTGCGCCGGCTCTGCTCGGCCAGCGAGTCCGGCGCCTCCAGCAGCCAGAACGCCGCCCGCACCGGTTCCCGCGCCGCCAGGGCGAACAGGCGGCACATCAGTGATGGAACCCCGTGCGCTCGCCGCCCATGCCGACGGCGTCGCCGCCCGCCTCGCACAGCCGGTGCAGCACCCGCCGCAGGTCGTCGACCAGCAGCCCCGCCATGTCGCGGGTGAACCCGTTGCGCACCACCACGCGCAGCACGTGCACATCCTCCATCCCCGTGGGCATCGGGTACGCCGGCACGATCCAGCCGAACACCCGCAGCCGCTCGGAGACGTCGTAGACGCTCCAGTCGTCGGCCTCGCCGGCGCGGGCGAACGCGAGCACCGGCAGCTCGCCGCCGTGCGAGAGCAGCGAGAACTCGCCCAGCCCGTCGATCTCGGACGCCAGCCAGCCCGCGACGTCGCGGCAGTCCTGCTGCACGCGGCGGAAGCCGTCCCGGCCGAGCCGCACCAGCGTGTAGTACTGCGCGATGATCTGGGCCGCCGGACGGGAGAAGTTCAGCCCGTAGGTCGGCATGTGCCCGCCGAGGTAGTCGACGTCGAAGACCAGCTCGCGCGGCAGCGCCTCGTCGTCCCGGAACACCACCCAGCCGACGCCCGGGAACACGAGCCCGAACTTGTGCCCCGAGGCGTTGATCGACTGCACCCGGCCGACCCGGAAGTCCCAGGCCAGCTCCGGCTCCAGGAACGGCGCGATGAACCCGCCGCTGGCCGCGTCGACGTGGATCGGCACGTCGAGCCCGTCCAGCCCGTCGAGCGCCGCGGCGATGTCCGCCACCGGCTCGTAGGTGCCGTCGAACGTCGAGCCGAGGACGGCCACCACGCCGATCGTGTCCTCGTCGCAGTGCGCGGCGGCGCGGTCGGGCGCGAGGTGCGTGGTCCCGCCGCCGACGGGCACCAGCCGCGGCTCGACGTCCCAGTAGCGGCAGAACTTCTCCCACACCACCTGGACGTTCGCGCCCATCACCAGGTTCGGCCCGGGCCCGTCGCCGCGCCGGGCGCGCCAGCGCCGCAGCAGCGCGAGCCCGCCGAGCATGCAGGCCTCGCTGGACCCGGTGGTGGACGTGCCGACCGCGCCGGCGCCGCGCGCCGGCGCGTTCCACAGGTCCGCCAGGATGCCGACGCAGCGGCGCTCGAGCTCCGCGCTCTGCGGATACTCGTCCTTGTCGACCAGGTTCTTGTCGAGGCAGTCGGCGATCAGCGCCCGCGCCTCGGGCTCCATCCAGGTGGTGACGAACGTGGCCAGGTTGAGCCGCGAGTTGCCGTCCAGCAGGAGCTCGTCGCGCACGAGCTGGGCGGCGGTCCGGGGGTCGACGGACTGCTCGCCCAGGCGGTCGCGGGGGATCTCGGCGTGCGCCTCGAGGTCGAGTTGCGGGCGCAGCCAGAGTCCGTCGTCGCGTTCCATCCCGCGGACGCTATCGCCCGCGGATGAACGGTCCTACCGGCGGCGGGAGCGGCGGCGCGCTTCCGCCTGATAGGCGGCGGCGAGGTGGATGTTGAGCAGGGAGTTCATGACATGCAGCCTCCCACCGCACAGGGCCGCGTCCCAGGCGGCTGGCAGGCGTCCGGCCGGGTCGCAGCCGCCCGCCCCGGGTGCGGACAGCCCTACCGGACCTCGCGCGACGCGCCCTCGAGCCCGACCGCGATCGTCGGGACCTCCCCGCCGTGCCCCGACCGCTGGAAGCTCGTCACCAGCGCCTGCCGGAGCACGAGCGTGAGGCTCCCGCCGTCAACCTGACAATACGCAGCCGACCCTGAAATAGACTGGGCGCCCCATGGAGGTCCTGCCCGGCACGGCGCACCGGCTGCTGGCCCGCGTCGCCGACGCGCAGGCGGGCGCCCGCCTGCCCTCGCTCGTCGCCGGCGTGGTGCGCGACGGCGGCCTGGCCTGGTCGGGCGGCCGCGGCCGGGTGGACGGCGCGGCGCCGACGCCCGACACGCAGTACCGCATCGGCTCGATCTCCAAGACCTTCACCGCGCTGCTGGTCATGCGCCTGCGCGACGAGGGCGCGCTGAAGCTCACCGACCCATTCGCCGACCACGTGCCCGGCGCGCCGTTCGGCGACCGCACGGTCGGCCAGCTGCTCTCCCAGGGCGCGGGCCTGCAGGCGGAGACCGGCGGCGAGTGGTGGGAGCGCACGCCGGTCGGCAGCTGGGACGAGGTCGTGGCCGCCTTGGGCGAGCACGCCGTCCCGCACGCGCCCGGCCGCCACTTCCACTACTCCAACCTGGGCTTCGGCGCGCTCGGCGAGCTGGTCGCCCGCAAGCGCGGCCGTCCGTGGTTCGAGGCGCTGCGACACGAGGTCCTCGAGCCGCTGGGGATGCGCCGCACCACCTATCGCCCGCAGGCGCCGCACGCCACCGGCTACGCCGTGCACCCGTGGGCCCAGCTGCTGCTGGAGGAGCCCGAGCACGACGCCGGCGCGCTCGCCGCCGCCGGCCAGCTGTGGTCGACGCTCGACGACCTCGCCCGGCTCGCCGCGTTCCTGCTCGGCGACACCGGCGACGTGCTGTCCGCCGACACGCTCGAGGAGATGAAGGCGCCCGCGCTGGCCGTGGACGACGACGGGACGATCGGCGGCTCCTACGGCCTCGGGCTGCAGGTCGTCGAGCCCGACGGCCGGCGGCTCGTCGGCCACGGCGGGGCGATGCCCGGCTTCGTCGCCGGCGTGTTCGTCGACGGCAGGGCCAAGCTCGGCGCGGTCTGGGCGGCGAACATCACCTACGGCGGCGACCCGGGGCTGACCGCCGCGCTGCTGGACATCGTGCGCGAGGCCGAGCCGCCGATCCCCGACGAGTGGGCACCCGCTCCGCTGCCCGACGGCGTCGACCTCGACCTGCTCGGGATCTGGTACTGGGGCCCGCACGCGCAGGCGCTGCGCGCGTCCGCCGACGGGATGCTCGAGCTGCACGCGCCCGGCGGCCGCGGGCGCGAGTCGCGCTTCCGCCGCGACGGCGACGTCTGGGTCGGCCTCGACGGCTACTGGGCGGGCGAGCGGCTGCGCATCGCGCCCGACCGCCGCTCGTTCGACCTCGCCACGTTCGTCTTCACCCGCGAGCCCTACGCCGACGGGCCCATCCCCGGCGGCGTGGACACCGACTGGACGTCTTCCTGAGCCACCTCAGGGACGTGCGCCGCGGGCGCGGCCGTCCAGGCGAAGTGGCAGGCGGCGGAGCGGCCCGGCGCGCCCTCGGTCAGCGGCGGATCCTCGGCGTGGCAGAGCGGCTCCTGCGCGAGCGGGCAGCGCGGGTGGAAGCGGCAGCCGCTCGGCAGGTCGATCGGGCTCGGCGGGTCGCCGGCCACGCTGACCGCCTCCGACGCGCGGCCCGGGACGAGCCGCGGCACCGCGCGCAGCAGCCCCTGCGTGTAGGGATGGCGCGCGTCGGCGAACAGGTCGTCGACCGGCGCGACCTCGACGATCCGCCCGAGGTACATGACCGCCACCCGGTCCGAGACGTGGCGCACGACCGCCATGTTGTGGGCGATCAGCAGCACGGTCAGCCCGAGCTGGGCCTGCAGGTCCTCCAGCAGGTTGAGCACCGTGGCCTGCACGGAGACGTCGAGCGCCGACACCGGCTCGTCGGCCACCAGCACCTCCGGCTCGAGCGCCAGCGCCCGCGCGATGCTCACCCGCTGGCGCTGGCCGCCGGAGAACTGGCGCGGGTGCGCGTCCAGCGCCCGGGCGCCCAGCCCGACCAGGTCGAGCAGCTCGCGGCAGCGCGCGTCGACGCGGTCGCGCGGCACCAGCTTGTGCACCCGCAGCAGCTCCGACAGCGTCTGGCGCACGCTCATGCGCGGGTTCAGCGACGAGTACGGGTCCTGGAAGACCATCTGGATGCGCCGCCGCTGCTGCGCCGTGCGCTTGGGCCACAGCAGCTCGCCCTGGTAGCGCACCGAGCCCTCGGTGGGCGTCTCCAGGCCGACGATGCAGCGCCCGAGCGTCGACTTGCCGCAGCCCGACTCGCCCACCAGGCCGAGCGTCTCGCCCTTGTGCAGCGTCAGGTCGACGCCGTCCACCGCCCGCAGCACCTCGTGGCGGTGCGGGTGGTAGTGCATCGAGAGCCCGCGGACCTCCAGCAGCGGCTCAGACATTGGCGATCACCGGCTCGCGCGCCACGTCGGCCTCGCAGGCGTCGGGGTGGATGCATGCGGTGGCGCGGTCGGCGCCGGAGGTTGGGGGTGGGTGGGTGGAGTAACTTCGCAGCGGGAAGTCGCCGCCCTTGCAGTCCTCCTGCGCGAACGGGCAGCGCGGGTGGAACGGGCAACCCTCCGGCGGGTGGACGAGGTCGGGCGGCGCGCCCGCGATCGTCGACAGCCGGTCGCGGATCTGCTCGTAGTCGGGCACCGAGCGCAGCAGGCTGAGCGTGTACGGGTGGCGCGGCTCGCGGAACACGTCGGCCACCGCGCCGGTCTCCACCACCATCCCGCCGTACATCACCGCCACCTTCTGGCAGGTCTGGGCGATCACCGCGAGGTCGTGCGAGACGAACACGAGCGCTACCCCCAGCTCCTCCCGCAGCCCGCTGAGCAGCTTGAGGATCTGGTCCTGGATGGTCACGTCGAGCGCCGTCGTGGGCTCGTCGCACAGGATCACCCGCGGGTCGCCGGACAGCGCGATGGCGATCATCACGCGCTGGCGCAGGCCGCCGGACAGCTCGTGCGGGTACGCGCGGGCGCGCCGGACCGGGTCCGGGATGCCGACCAGCCGCATCAGCTCCAGCGCGCGGTCGTACGCCTGCGCCTTGGAGCGCCCGAGCCGCTGCCGCGGCGTCTCGGCGATCTGCTCGCCCACGCGCATCACCGGGTTCAGCGCGGTCATCGGCTCCTGGAAGACCATCGAGATCGCCCGCCCGCGCAGCTCGCGCACCCGCTTCGGGCTCATGCCGGTCAGGTCCTCGCCGTCGAGCGCGATCGACCCGCCGGTGACCAGGCCCACCCGCGGCAGCAGCCCGACGATCGCCCGCAGCGCCATCGTCTTGCCCGAGCCCGACTCGCCGACCAGCCCGAGCGCCTCGCCCGGCGCCACGGCGAACGACGCGCCGCGCACGGCGTGCACCACGCCGCGCCCGGCCTTGAGCTCGACCTGCAGGTCGCGGACATCCAGCAGCGGCGCAGTCATTCGGGGCGCAGCAGGTCGGCGAGCCCGTCGGCCAGCAGGGCCAGCCCGAGCGCGGTGATGACGACGGCGATGCCGGGGATGGTGACGAGCTCCCAGCGGGTGGTGATGTAGGTCTGCCCGTCGGCCATCATCCGGCCCCAGTCGGGCGTCGGCGGCTGCACGCCCAGGCCGAGGTAGCCGAGCGTGACGATGGCCAGGATGTCGAGCACGATGTCCGAGCAGGCGAACACGACGGCCTGCGTGACCACGTTGGGCAGCAGGTGCCGGACGAGGATGCGCG
Organism: Solirubrobacteraceae bacterium; assembly: GCA_025935735.1. Next base: position 7,506 of record JAICUS010000085.1, read on the forward strand.
GCGTCGACAACCCGCCCGCCCGGGCGGCGAGCACGTACTCCCGGCGTTTCTGGCTGAACACCTCGGCGCGGATGATCCGCGTGTAGGACACCCAGCCGACGATGGTGATGGCGATGTAGATGCCGCGCGCGCCCGGGCCGATCACGAACACGAGCGCGATGATGAGCACGTAGAACGGGAACGCCACGACGACGCTGACCAGCCAGTTCACCACGGTGTCGGTCTTGCCCGCGAAGTAGCCGGAGAGCAGCCCGAGCGTCGTGCCGATGATGAACGGCAGCAGGACGGCCAGGAACGCCACGCGCAGGTCGGTGCGTGCGCCGTAGACCAGCCGCGACCACACGTCGCGCCCGAGGTCGTCGGTGCCGAGCAGGTAGCCGTTCTCGCCCGGCTTGGAGAGGGCGTGCAGCAGGTCCTGGTGGGTCGGGTCGTGCGAGGTGATCAGCGGCGCGCAGATCGCCATGAGCACGATCACGCCGAGGATCGCGATCCCGGCCACCAGCGTCGGGATCCGGTACCAGCGGCGGCCGGCGCGGCCGGTGTGCTCGATCTGCGTCGCGCCGGCGACGACGTCGGCGACCGCGGCCATCAGCCGAACCTCACGCGCGGGTCGAGCATGGCCTGCACGACGTCGGCCACCAAGTAGATGAGCACCACCAGCACGGCGAAGGCCAGGGTCACCGCCTGCACCACCGGGAAGTCGCGCTGGAAGATCGAGTTGATCATCAGCTGGCCGATGCCGGGCAGGTCGAAGACCTGCTCGATGATGAGCGTGCCGCCGACCAGGTAGGCGAGGTTGACGGCGAGGACGGCGGTGGTGGAGATGATCGCGTTGCGCAGCGCATGCTTGAGGAGGACCCGGCGCTCGCCCACGCCTTTCGACCGCGCGGTGGTGATGTAGTCGGACTGCAGAACTTCCAGCAGCGCGTTGCGCAGGCTGCGGATGAGGATGGGCACGAAAGCCAGCGCTACGGTCAGCGCCGGCAGGAACATCGCCTGCACGTGGCCGCCGAAGCCATGGCCGTAGCCGCCGACCGGGAACGCCCGGCCCAGGTGCAGGGCGAAGATCAGCAGAAGCATGATCCCCACCCAGAACGGCGGCATGCCGAAGCCGACAAGCGGCACGGCGCGCACGAGGTGGTCCGGCAGGCGGTCGCGCCTGGTGGCCGCGATCAGCGCCAGCGGCACCGCGATGATCATCGACAGCAGGCCGCCGAATGCGATGAGGAACAGCGTCACCGGCAGCTTCTGCCACACCAGGCCGCCGGCGTTGACGCCGTAGAACAGCGACGTCCCCAGGTCGCCGTGGAGCATGCGGCCAAGGAACTTCACGTACTGCACCGGCAGAGGCTTGTCCAGCCCCCACTCCTTGTGCAGCAGCGCGATCTTGGCCGGCGTCGCCTTGTTGCCCAGGATCGTCAGCGCCGGGTCCCCCGGGATGAGGTGGATCAGCATGAACGTCAGGAACGTCACGCCCAGCGCGATCGGCACGAGCGCCAATACGCGCCGGGCGACATACGACGGCAGGCCCATCGGCTACCCGATCCAGGCGTCCTCGAGGTGGTAGTTGCCGAGCGGATACACGTAGAAGCCGTGCAGGTTGGACCGGTAGGCATACCGGAACGGCGAGTAGTACAGCGGCCCGAGGAACGCGTCCTGCGCCGCGATCGACTGGATCTGCGAGTAGAGCTTCTGCCGCTGGGCCGGGTCCTCGTTGTGCTCGGCCTGGTGTGAGAGCGTGACCAGCTTCGGGTTGTTGTAGTCGGTGAAGAACGAGTGCGCGCCGCCGCCCTTGGGGTCGATGGCGAACTCCACCAGCTCGTCCGGGTCGGCGATGTCCATCGTCCAGTAGGAGAAGCCGAGCTGGTACTTGAGGTTCTGGACGTCCTGGAACTCGGTCGCCGTGTCCTCGGTCTTCAGCGTGATGTCGATGCCCAGCGGCTTGAGCGCCTGCTGCATGATCTGGGCGATCTGGTTCTCGGTCTGGGCGCCGGAGCCGACCAGCATCTCGACTTTGAAGCCGTGCGGGTACTTGGACTGCGCGAGCTCCTGCTTGGCCTTGGCCATGTCGAACTTCAGGCCCGGCGTGTTCTTGTCATAGAACGGGACCTGCGGCGGCAGGAACGAGTTCGCCGGCTGGCCGTGCCCGAACAGCACGGACTTCACGACCGCGTTGTAGTCGATCGAGGAGAGGAGCGCCCGCCGCACGTGCACGTCCTTGAGCGGCGCGTAGTTCTCGTTCATCTCCAGGTAGTCCGTGCGCGTCGACGGGAACAGGCCCATCTTCACGTCGGGCGTGTTCTGGAGCTTGGTGATCGAGTTGAACGGCGGGAACTCGTCGACCTGGATCTGGTTGCCGCGCAGCTGCAGCTCGCGCGTGTTGTCCTCGGACACGTAGGTCCAGGTGACCTTGTCGAGGTAGGGCTTGCCCTTCTGCCAGTAGTTCGGGTTGCGCTTGAAGGTCACCGACTTGCCGACCACGCGCGAGTCCCACATGAACGGCCCGGTGCCCACCGGGTGCTTGTAGAAGTCGGCGCGCGACTCGCCGCCGAAGTCCTTGGGGATGATCCCGTTCGCGAACAGCGCGATGTCGGCCACGAACGGCGCCCAGCGGTACTTGAGGTGGAAGACGACGGTCTGGGGATCGGGCGTGGTGATCTTCTTGATCGCCGCGTCGAGGTAGCCCCAGCCCTTCTTCGCGCTGCGGGCGTCGTCGAGGGAGAACTTCACGTCGGCCGACGTCATGTCCTGGCCGTTGGAGAACTTGACGCCCTGGCGCAGCTTGAACGTGTAGGTCAGGCCGTCGCCGGACTTCGTGTAGCTCGTCGCCAGCCACGGCTGCAGCGTCTTGCCGTCCTTGCCCACGGTGTAGAGCGACTCCATGATCTGCTCGGCCAGCCAGATCGACTCGTTCTGGAACACGCTCGTCTTGTCGAAGGACTGCGAGTCCTCGATGCGCGCGATGGTCAGCGTGCCGCCGCGCTTGGGCTGACCGCCGGTGTCCTTCGGGACGCTGCCCTGGGTGCCGGAGCCGCTACCGCCCCCGCTCCCGTTTCCGCTCGAGCCGGAGCTGCCGCCGCAGCCGGCCAGGGCCACCACGGCCACGGCCGTGCAGAGCAGCCCGAATCGCTTGTGAACCCGCATGTCCTCCTCCTCAGGGAACGGCTGGCGCTGACGCTGCGCACTGTGTACAACACACAGGCTCAGATGTCACGTCCATTTGTCCTCGAGCCCGATGCGGGCATCCCGGCGGGCCATCAGCCATTGTCCCGGACCGTGGCCGATTGGCTGGCCCAGCGCATCATCAGCGGCGAGGCGGCGCCGGGTGAGCGGCTGACCGAGCCCCGCATCGCCGAGCTCGCCGGGGTGAGCCGCTCGCCCGTCCGGGAGGCGCTGCGCATCCTCGCCGGCGAGGGCCTGGTGGAGATCACGCCCCGGCATGGCGCGCGGGTGACGCACGTCGGGGTGCGCGACGCGCGGGAGCTCTACGCGTGCCGGCTGCTGCTCGAGCCGACCTGCGCATATGAGGCCGTGCAGGCGATGACGCCGGCCGGCGTGGCCGAGCTGGACCGCATCCGGGCGCAGATGGAGGCGGCGGCCGGCGACGGGCCGCGCTTCCTCTCGCAGAACGTGGCGTACTTCCGCACCCTCGCCCGCCACTGCCCGAACACGCTGCTGCGCGAGTTCGTCGAGCTGACCTGGGCCAACGCGCAGCGCTACTGGAGCGTGTTCGCCCGGGTGGAGGGCTACAGCGCGGGCTCGCTGGCGTTCCACGAGCCGCTGCACGCGGCGGTCCGGACGGGCGATCCGGCGGCGGCGCAGGCGGCCGACCACGCGATCCTCGAGCGGGCGCGCAACGTCCTGGTGTCGACGCTCGAGACGCAGTGAGCTACGTCGTCGTCGGCGCCGGGGCGATCGGCGGGACCGTCGGCGCCCGACTGGCCCGGGCGGGCCACGACGTGCTGTTCTGCGACGCCGACGCCGCGCACGTGGCGGCGATGAACGCGGACGGGCTGACGCTCGAGGGGCCGCTGGAGCAGTTCACCGTGCCCGCCCGCGCGGTCGGCCCGGACGAGCTGCCGGACGGGCTGGGCGCGGTCCTGCTGGCGGTCAAGCACCAGCACACGCGGGCGGCGCTCTCGCGGCTGGCGCCGCGGCTGGCACCGGACGGCTTCGTGGTGTCGCTGCAGAACGGGATCAACGAGCCGCTGATCGCCGCGGCGGTGGGCGCGGAGCGCACGGTGGGCGCGTTCGTGAACTTCGGCGCGGACTACCTGGGGCCGGGGCGGATCCACTACGCCGGCCGGGGGACGTTCGTGGTGGGCGAGCTGGACGGTCGGATCTCGGAGCGCGTGCGCACGCTGGCCGGCGATCTCGAAGCCGAGGCCGTGGACAACGTCATGGGCTACCTCTGGGCCAAGGAGGCCTACGGGGCGATGCTGTTCGCCACCGCGGTCTCGGACCTCTCGATCGCCGACGCGCTGGCCGAGCCGCGCTACCGGGAGCTGTTCCTCGGCGTGGCCCGCGAGGCGCTGGCGGACGCGCAGGCGCCGCCGGAGCCGTTCGACGGCTTCGACGCGTCCGACCTCGAGGGCTCGATCGAGCGCCTGGTCGAGTTCAACCGCCGCTCGGCCAAGACCCACTCCGGCATCTACCGCGACCTGGCGGTGCGGCGGCGCCCCGTCGAGCCGCTGCTCGACGGATTGGGCGGGGTGGGTGGGTTGATATCGCGCACCAACGAGCTGATCCACGAGATCGAGGCCGGCCGGCGCGTGTGCGAGGCGGCCAACCTCGAGCTGCTGGCCGCGCACGCCCGGATGGAGGGCGCGAAGTCCCTCAACGCGGTCGTGACGCCGCTGCCGCCGGGCGAGCGGGCGTCGGACGGCCCGCTGCGCGGCGTGGTGGTCGCGGTCAAGGACAACATCGACGTCCGCGGCGTGGTCACGACCAACTCCTCGACCGTGTGCGTGCCGCCGCCCGCCGAGCGCGACGCGCCGGTGGTCACGCGGCTGCGGGAGGCCGGTGCCGAGCTGCTGTGCAAGACGAACCTGCTCGAGTACGCGGCGGGCAGCGTCAACCCGGCCTACGGGATGACCTACAACCCGCGCCACCACGGCCGCACCTCCGGCGGGTCGAGCAGCGGCTCGGCGGCGCTGGTCGCCGCCGGCGTGTGCGACCACGCGCTGGGCACCGACACCGGCGGCTCCATCCGCATCCCCGCGTCCTACTGCGGGATCGTGGGCGTCAAGCCGACGTTCGGGCTGGTCCCGGAGGCGGGCGTCACGCCGCTGGCCCCGTCGCTGGACCACGTGGGGACGCTGACCCGCACGGTCGAGCAGGCGGCGGCGCTGCTGGCGGTGCTGGCCGGGCGGGAGATCGCGCTGACCGACGTCCCGAGCCCGCGGGTGGGCGTCCTGCGCGTGCAGACCGAGGACCCGGACCTGACGCCCGGCGTGCGCGCCGCCGTGGCCGCGGCGCTGGAGGGCTGGGACCTCGTCGACGTCGAGCTGCCGGACCTGGCCACGGCCGAGGACGAGCTGCTCGCGCCGATCATCCTCTACGAGGCCTACGCCGAGCACCGCGAGCGGCTGGCGCGCGAGGGCGAGAAGTACGGCCCGCAGACCCGCGCGCTGCTGGAGATGGGCGCGGACGTGAGCGAGGCGGTCTACCGCGAGGCGCTCGCGGGGCGCGAGGCGTTCCAGGCCGCCGTGGCCCGGGCGTTCGCAGGCGTGGACGTGCTCGTCGGCCCGACCGTGCCCTACACCGCGCCGCCCGAGGACCCGCCGGTGGGCACGCCCGAGGGCGAGCTCGAGGGCCGCTACACCGGCCCGTGGAACCTCGCCGGCGTCCCCGCGGTCTCGCTCCCCTGCGGCGCCGCCGAGGACGGGCTGCCGGCCGGGCTCCAGCTCGCCGCGCCCGCCGGCGCCGACGCGCACCTGCTGTCCGTGGCCCGCGAGTTCGAAAGGCGCCTGAGATGAGAGTGGTCGACCTCAACTGGATGCAGCTCGAGGAGTACCTCAAGACCGAGGACCGGATCGTGCTGCCGCTCGGCTCGGTCGAGCAGCACGCGTACCTGTCGCTCGGCGTCGACGTGATCCTCTCCCAACGCGTGGCCGAGGAGGCGGCCGAGCCGCTCGGCGTCGCCGTGCTGCCGTCGCTCCCGTACGGGATCACGCCGTACTTCGGCGCCTATCCCGGCAGCCCGACCGTGGGCGCGGAGACCTACGGGGCGCTGCTGCGCGACATCGCCGGCTCCCTGCACGGCCAGGGCTTCCGGCGCTTCTTCGTCGTCAACGGGCACGGCGGGAACAAGCCCGGGCGCGAGCCGCTGGAGGCGTGGGCGGCCGAGACGGGGGCGCAGGTGCTGTGGCACGACTGGTGGTCGGCGCCGAAGACGCGGGCGATCGTCGACTCGATCGACCCGGACGGCTCGCACGCGTCGTGGATGGAGAACTTCCCCTGGACGCGGCTGGAGGGCGTCGAGCAGCCGCCCGGGTCAAAGCCCAAGCAGGACATCGAGCCGCTGCGCTCGGAGGGGGCGCAGGCCGTGCGCGACCTGCTGGGCGACGGCTCGCTCGGCGGCTACTACGAGCGTCCCGACGAGGACGTGCTGCGGGTGTGGGCCGCGGGGGTGGAGGAGACGCGCGAGCGGCTCGAGCATGGCTGGAGCTGACCGCGTCGCGCTCGTCACCGGCAGCGCGCACGGGATCGGCGCGGCGATCGTCGCCGCGCTGCGTGACGAGGGCCTGACGGTCCACGGGGTCGACCGCGATGAGTGCGACGTCACCGACCCGGCGTCCGTGGCCTGGCTGCTGCACCGCATCGGCCGCGTGGACGTGCTCGTCAACTGCGCCGGCGGCGTGGCCGGCCAGGTCGGGCGGCCGCTGGAGGAGGTCTCCGACGCCGACTGGCGCGCCGTGGTCGACGCGAACCTGACGAGCACGTTCGTGTGCACGCGCGCCGTCGTCGCCGGAATGAAGGAGCGGGGCTGGGGCCGGATCGTCAACATCTCCTCCGGCGCCGGGCGCAGCGTGTCGCTGACCGGCATCCAGGCCTATGCGTCGGCCAAGGCCGGCCAGCTGGGC
>JAICUS010000849.1 GCA_025935735.1 Solirubrobacteraceae bacterium
CGAGCGCCAGCCGGGCGTTGCGCTCCGCCAGGTCCAGGATGCGGCGCTTGCCGCCGCGCTCGGCCGCGCGGATCTCCACGGGGCCGCCGCGGCGCTCGGCCAGCAGCTCGCCCAGCACGCCGAGATCGGAGTCCTCCTCCACGCTCCCCTGAACGACGAGCAGCGGCGGGATCGAGAGCGCGCTGGCGTAGTACTGGAGCACGAACTCCTCGGTCACGATGCCCGTGCCCTGCTCGGCCGCGTTCTCCAGGTAGAACGACTGGCGATCGGAGAGCACCCCGTCGCGCACCTGGAAGACCTGCGCGTTGGCCTCGGTGCCCTCGACCGCGACGGCCACCGCGTCGTAGGTGCCCGCGCCGCCCTCGGCCACCCGCTGGCGCTCCAGCAGCGCGCGCACGGCCTGCAGCCGGTTGCGCTCCACCGTGGCCTGCTCGTAGTCCTGCTCGCCGGCCGCGAAGTACATCCGCTGCTCGAGGTCGCGCTCGATCTGCTTGAAGCGCCCGGAGAGGAACGCCATCACGCCGTCGATCCCCTCGCGGTACTGCTCCTTGGAGACGTAGCCGACGCAGGGCGCCCCGCAGCGCTTGATGTAGTAGTCCAGGCAGGGCGAGCCGGAGTGCCGGCCCGGCTCCGGGCCTTCGCAGGAGCGGAACAGGAAGACCTTGCCCAGCAGGTCGAGCGTGTTGCGCACCCGCTTGGCCGACGAGTACGGGCCGAAGTACGCCCGCTCGCGGCGGTGGCGCTCGCGCGTGAAGTACACGCGCGGGAAGTCCTCGTCCAGGCTGATCGCGATGTAGGGGTAGGACTTGTCGTCGCGCAGCCGGATGTTGAAGCGCGGCTTGTACTGCTTGATGAAGTTCTGCTCGGTGAGCAGCGCCTCGGCCTCGGTGATCACGACGAGGTACTCGATGTGGTCGATCTCGTCGGTGAGCGCCGTCGTGCCGTAGACGTTCGGGTTGGAGAAGTGGCTGGCCACCCGCTTGCGGATGGACTTCGCCTTGCCGACGTAGATCACGCGCCCGCGCGCGTCGCGGAAGAGGTAGACGCCCGGCTGGTCTGGGAGCGCGCGGCGCTGCTCCTTGAGCCGCTCTGCTGGTGGGGCGTCTATGGCCATGGACGTCATGAACGAGGTTAGAACCCCCGTATGGTGCGTCCCATGGTCAACTTGTACTCCGACACGCAGACGCGTCCGACCGCCGGGATGCGGCGCGCCATGGCCGAGGCCGAGGTGGGCGACGAGCAGAAGTTCGAGGACCCGACGGTCAACGCGCTGTGCGCGCGCGTGGCGGAGCTCCTGGGGCAGGAGGCGGCGGTCTTCCTGCCGTCCGGGACGATGTGCAACGAGATCGCGTTCCGGCTGCACATCCGGCCGGGCGGCGACGAGGCGATCCTGCACCGCACGGCCCATCCGATCATCGCCGAGGCGGGCGGCCCGGCCGCGTTCGCGGGCGCGGTCCTGTACCCGCTCGACACGCCCGGCGGCATGTTCGGCGGCGACGACGTGCGCGCGGCGCTGCGCCCGCGCGGCGACCGCTACCAGCCGCGCTCGCGGCTGGTGTCCGTCGAGCAGACCGTGAACATGGCGGGCGGGCGCGTGTGGCCGCTCGAGCGCATCCGCGACGTGGTGGCCGCGGCGCTCCAGGCCGGGCTGCGGCTGCACATGGACGGCGCGCGGCTGATGAACGCGGTGGTGGCGTCCGGCGTGCCGGCGGCCGCGTTCGCCCGCGGGTTCGACACCGTGTGGCTCGACTTCACCAAGGGCCTGGGCGCGCCGGTCGGCGCCTGCCTGGCCGGGTCGGCCGAGCTGATCGACGAGGCCTGGCGCTACAAGC